>NZ_JAFLNG010000106.1 GCF_017427025.1 Streptomyces sp. FH025 | reverse complement strand
GGACGAGCCAGCTCCGTCCGCCGAGCCTCTGCATGCCGGGGGCCGGCATCGCGACCGTCAGGGGCGGGTCTCCATCCTCAGCTCGGCCGATCAGGTGCGTGTGCGGCATGTCCCAACCGTCAGCCGCCCGGGTCGTGACCAGGAACTCGACACAGCCGTCGGCGTGGTTGTGCAGGACCGGACCGACCGGTACGTCGGCCTGCCACAGGTCCGTCAGCGCGGCCAGGCCCTTCTGCACGTCGCTGACCCGCACGACGTTGAAGAGCTCGCCGGTCTCGATGTCGGCGAGCCGGCCCGCCTTCCACTGGCCGATGGCCGCTTCCGGGTCCCGGTTGGCAGAGGCGAGCCAGGTCGCGCCGAGGTTGAAGTTCGGGGCGGCCGATCGGAGTCGGCCGCGTCGCGTGTACGTCATGAGGGTCGTTCCCGTCAGGCCGAGCAGAGCAGGTCGTGGATCGCCGCCCCGGTCTCGGCGCGAGCGGCCCGGGTGGCGTTGACGATGTAGACGACGGCGCCGTGGGTGATCGCGATCGCGTGGGATCGGCCCTTGGCGAGGTCGTCGGCGGCCCGTCCCTCGGCGGCCGGGGCATCCAGCCACAGCAGCTGCTCGTCGCCCTCAGGGAGGCCGAGGTCGTCGGCGAGCGCCTCGACTCGGTCGCGCAGCACCTTGACGGCCAGACGGACACTGTCCGCACCGCCGCTCCAGAGCGTGATCGGCTGCCCCCACTGGTAGTAGGCGGTGACCGTGCACCAGAACGGCGCTGTTGGTGTCCAGGGACGTGCCCGGACGAAGACGTTCTGGTCGGTCACGTGGTGGCGCTGCGGCGCGGAAGGCCTCGGACGAGGCGGTACGGCGCTCTGTCGGCGGCCGGGCGCAGGCCGCCTGCCGAAGGCCCGGGCAAGTTTGCTGAGTTTCACCGCATGGCTCCCGGCTTGTCGTCAGCGAAGTCGGCGAGAACTCTCGCCCACACCTTCTTGGTTGTGGCCGTCGCCGCCACTCCTACTTCGAGCGCCAGGTCGTCGACGAGAATCAGTCCGCGGCCGTGTTCTCCACAGACAGTGAACTCGTCGGGCAGCAGTCGGTCGGGGCGGGAATCCTCGACCTCGACCTGGCAGGTAGCTCCGTGCTCGTCCAGCCGCACCACGACGAAGTCGCCCGGTCTGCTGCCGTGCCGGATGGCGTTCGTCAACAACTCCGTGAGGACGAGCAGCAGATCACCGGCGCGTTCGCCTCCCACGTCCCACCCCCACTTCGCCAGCTCCGACCGAACGTTGTGGCGCACCATGGGGACCACGTCCGTATCCGCCGTGAAGGCGCGCTCCCAGCGGCGGACGGGCGTCGGCTGTTCGACGGCCACCATGTGCATCGCTCCCACCGGGCGAAGAGGCTGCGGGTCGTGGGCCAATGGCCCTCGTACCGAAGACACGACGTGTCCGACGCACCGCTACAAAAGCATCATCAACTTCCGATCACCAGGCCGGTTTTGGTGCGAATATGGTTCCCTTAGGGTTCAAAGTGACCTGTGGCCTGCACTGTTGTTCGGCGTGGATCTCCGGGGGACTTATGGAGCAACGACAGCTTGTCCGATGGCGCAGGGCCGCCGGCCTCACACAGGAGCAGCTGGCCGAACTGTTGAACGTGAGCCTCTCCACCGTGCGTAGGTGGGAACGCGGTCACGACAAGCCCAGGCCATGGAGGTACCCGGCGCTCGCCCGGGCGCTCAAGATCAAGGTCACTGACTTGAGCGCTTTCTTCGACGGCCCACCGGCAACCGTGGAGAGCAGCCAGGTGCCAAGCCCGCCGGCGATCGCCGATCTGACCACGGTCCTTGAACTACGCGAGGCGCACCTCGCTCTGTCGACGCGCTACGAGCTGGTCCCCAGCTCCGAACTGCTCGCGGAGGGAAGCGAACAACTCGCGCACCTCAAACAGCTCGCCGCGCAGTCCCACTCCAGTCGCCTCACGCGGGACGTGCTCGCCTTGCAGGCTGAGACCGCCATCCTGATGGGAAAGTTGGTCTGGGACGCGAGCCAGCGTCGGGCTTCCGCCGCAGCCCGCACGTACTACGATCAGGCCGCCCGCGTTGGTGAGCGCCTGCGCGACCCGGCCGTACAGGGCCACGCCCTCCTAAGGTCCGCCTACGTCGAGCTGTACGGAACGCGGGATGCCGAAGCCGGCCTGGCCCTGGCCCGGTCCGCCGCCGCGGTGGCCGCACCGATCAGCCCAGCGCTCGCGGGTCTCGCGCTGCTGCATGCAGGCGAGGCTCATGCGATGCTTCGCCAAGGTCGCGAGTGCGACCGTGCGCTTGGCGAGGCGATCAACACCCTCGAATCGGTCGATGCCACCGATATCGCCAGCGACCTTGGCGCCGTCGACCAAGTCGAGCGACTCGCTGGGGCGTGCTACCTCGAACTCGGGCGGCACCACGCCGCGCAGAGAAGCCTGGAAACAGCCGCTGGCTCCGTCTCGATCGGTCCGAAGTCCCGGCCGATCGTGCTGGGCAACCTTGCCCGCGCCGCCATCGGGCAAGGCCAACTCGACGGTGCTGTCTTCGCCATCAACCGGGCCATCGACGACCTTCAGACCATCATGAGCGGTGGCGGAATCGGCGTGGTCGTCACCGCGGTCAGGGAACTCAGGCCGTGGCGAACAGCCCAGGAGGTGCAGGATGTTCAGGACAGGCTGTTCGACCTGATGGCCGCGCCGTAGAAGGGGGGCCTCCATGCCCAACGACATCGAGGTACACAAGGCCGCGTTGCGCCAGCGTGTGTGGAGTGCGCTGGATGCCGCAGGAGCGGTTCGTGAACCAGCCCGCGACAGCATCCCCGACTTCCACGGCTCCCACGAGGCCGCTGAGCTGCTCGCCCACCTCCCGGCGTGGAGGACCGCTTCGGTGGTGAAAGCCGTACCCGACACGGCGCAGGAACCGGTTCGGGCGATAGCCCTGCGGGAGGGCCGTCTGGTCTACATGGCGGTCCCCCGGCTCGCCCTGCCGCACCCCTTCTTCGTCCTCGATCCGGCTGAACTGCCGAGTCCCGCTGAGGCTGCGGCGAACCGTCGCACGGCGGCGGCCATCGCGCCGACGACCGACGTGGGCGACATGCGGCCCGTCGACCTGATCGTTCTCGGGAGCGTTGCGGCCGATCGCTCCGGAGCCCGGATCGGCAAGGGCGCCGGCTACTCGGACCTGGAGTACGCGCTGCTCGCGGAGGCCGGACTGGTAGGGCCGGGCACCGTCATCGCAACGACGGTCCACCAACTGCAACTGGTGGACAGCGTCCCGACGACGGAGCACGACGTCTACGTGGACCTGGTGGTCACGCCCACCGAGATCATCACGTGCCCGCCTCGCCCCCGCCCGGCCGGCATTCTGTGGGACCACCTCACCGAGGCGAAGATCGCGTCAATTCCGGCCCTTGTGGACCGGCAACGACCGCCGGTCCCAGAAGCCAGCCGCCGCCCAGGACGAGAATCCTCATGAGGTCGATCCTGCCAGCCGTCGGTTCCCATCGCAGCCCTGAAGCTCTCGCCGTCTCTGTCCGGGGCCCGTTGCGGGTTCAGGCCTGGAGGTCCTCGCCGAGGAGATGGTCGAAGACCATGCTCCACCAGGTGTCGTGGGCGGCGAAGGCCTGCGGGTCTCGGGCGGCCAGGTAGTCGCGGAGCTTGCGGGTGTAGTCGTCTGCTTGTTCGTCGGTCCTGCCGTGAATGTGCTCGTAGCGCAGGCCGACGCGGTAGAGGAACTCGGTGAACTGCGCGAGCGTGGTGTTGACGATCTCGGCGGCGGGCTGGTCTCCGAGCTGGAGCAGGATGATGTAGCCGTCATCCAGGTCGAGGCAGAAGCGCCCGTCGGTTGCGGCGGGCGGGCCACCGAGGCACAGCACGTTGACAACTGCGTCGCCGGTGTCGATCGGGACCAGGGTGAACGCAGATGGTTCGCCGGTGACGTCGAGGGTGAAGAACGCGTCGAGGTGGGCGGGCAGGCCGACGTCCGCGAGGGCTTCGACGTCGGCGTCCGACAGCTTGTTCCGGACGGCTTCCTCACGGGGGAGCGTGATCACCCCCTGGGGGCTGAACAGCTTCGTGAGTTCTGCGTGCGTGGCCACAGTGCTCCTCGGGCGGTCGGGTGGTTCAGGCAGAGGTTACGTGGCGAGGCCGCTGAGTCGCAGCAGCTGGTACCAGTGGCTATTGTCCAGGTCGTCGGGGGTGAGGCCGGCGAGGTCCTGGAAGCGGGAGGAGGCCACCCAGGTCCGGAAGAACTCGTCGACGCTGCCAGCGATCTGCTCCAGCCGGCAGCCGGTGTACCAGAGGGCGCCTTCGTCGGGGGCTCGCCACACACTCCCGTCACGGTCGACGAGCAGGGGGTTCTCACGGGCCAGGCCGAAGAAGAAGAACCGGGACGTGTCGTCCAGGGGCGATCCGTTGGGCAGTTCGGCGTCCTCCAGGCCTTCGGGGAACTGCCGGTCCATGATCTCGCTGGCTTCGAACAGCCTCGTGGAGTGGTCGAGGTAGAGGCCGTCGGAGGCGCGCAGCAGCTCACCGACACCGGCAGGGGCCTCCTGGGGGATGGCGTCTTGGTCGGCGCCGTCGGGGATGGAGGGGTCCCAGAGCTCCAGGTCTGCCTGGTGCTCGGCCAGGGTGTTGCGCAGCAGCGTCATTGTGCTTGCAATGTCCGGCACTGTCATTTCCATTTCACTTTAATCTTGATCGGTGTCCCGTCGGGAAGAGGTCTGATTTTCTGCCAGAGCTGCTTGGTTCCGACGTCAAAATTGGTCTCTTTTTCGAGCATTCTAAGGTTCTGCCAGTGGTCCAGTCCACCCGCTTGCAGATCGATCACGTGATCCGGCTGCATCTTGTGCGCGACATCGGCGGCCTTTTTGGCGAGTTCGGGGTTGTCCTTGTTGTTCTTGTAGATGAGATGAATCAGGGCGCCCTTGTACTGCTTTGTGATTTCGGTGTCGCGCATCACCTTTGAGGTGGCCCTGTAGGTCTCGCCTCTTCGGCTCGCCCCGGCGAGACTCTGGGCTTTCCATGCGAACGCGGACCGGTCCATCGACTGCTTCCACTGAATCGGCACCGTGACCGCGGGCTTCGACGGATCCGGGCCCTGGGCCCTGCCGGCGTCTGCCCTGAGCGCCTTCACCTGGGTCTCTGACCGGTTGTGAATGTTGGCCAACATGGTGGCGAGCCGTTTGTCGTTCTGGTGATGGTTGCTCGACGTGTGCTCCAGGCCCTTTTGAACGACCCGAAGATGCCGGTGGAGGTCTTTTTCGGCGTTCCGGATGACGTTCATGATCTGTTCCGCGCCGTGAGCAGCCGCGTTGGCCAGTGAATCTTTCCCCCGGACCTTCTTCAGCCTGGTCGCGACATGGTGGGTGTGTCCGCCAGCCGTGGTCTCCAGGTGATCCGCGTGTTCACCCATGCGCTTCGCGAGCCGCGCAGTCTCATCGTGGTTATGCCGGATGTCCGCCATCCCCGCCCCCCGTAACAGCTGCCCCAAAATCAGTGTTCTTGGCGCCTTCGGCGCCTGAACCAGCCACAGACTTCCAATTGACGCCGTTCTGAGCACCGGCGGATATGTTCACGGCCTGAATCGCGAGATCCGTCGCCATCCCGGCGAGCGCGTTCATGACCGGTGCTTTCGCGATCTCCATGAGCTCAGCCACGACTTGCTGCTCCGCTTCCTTGAGGAGCTTCTTCACCGCGATCCGCGTGACCTGTGTGGCGCCCAACGCGCCGAACTCCGACAAGCCGAGCGTCAAAGGCGCCGCTGCCTGAGCTGCGGCTACTTCGCCCGCGAGGATGCCCAGCTGGACGATCGCCGCGCCCTTCGCCCCCGCAATCACGAGCGCGACCCCATCGAGGGCGGTGGCCAGCATCCGCCCGGCCTCGGCAAGGTTGTGCAAGTGCTTGCCGTTGAGCTTGTTCCAGTGGGCTTCGAACGCTTCGGTGGCCAGCCCGACGTTCTCCGCGAGCATCCGCTGAACCGCAACGACTGTGCCGGCACGGCCGTTGTCCACCTCGTCGGCGAAGCTGCGCAGAGCGGTCGCCATCTCGTTGAACTCGTCCTCGTCCACGTTTGGCCAATGGACACCGATGAGATCAAGGAGCCAAGCCAGCTCGTCGGGAAGAACTACGCCCATCTGATCGCCCCCTGCGCCACTTGGCCCTGACTGGCCGGTAGGCCGCACTTCACCCTGTCACGTGGCCACTACGCGAATCGCAGGCTACCAGCCTGCCGTCGGCAAGCGAACGGTGTGCGGGCTCCAGTGCTCCCTGCCCAGCCATCAGCTGGGGCGGTTGAGCAGCCAGGGTGGCTCGCTCGACGACCGGCAGAGTCGGCCTGGTCCTCGAGATTGGTCACGGGCGTCTGCTGGCTTCAACACCAGGAGCCTGTCCCAGCGGTTGGGACAGGCTCCATTGGATCACCGTGGCTACTCCCAGCCGAGCGCCAGCCGAAGACGCTCGAACTCGTCGCGCGGGATCGACTGGGTCGGCACGTACAGCAGCTGCGTGACCGTCCGGTGGGTTCCGGAGTAGGCCCGGGACTGGTAGATCCGCAGCCGGGCGAAGACGACGGTCTGCTCGGGGTGGGTGAGGTCGAACAGCTGCTCCAGGTCGTGGGGCAGTGGGGTGCCGTCCTCGTCCACCAGCTCGACGTGGTCGGAGGCCAGGGGCTGGTGGGCGGTGATGCCTGGGGTTGTCGGCTCCGCCTGGTTCGGCTCCGGTACGGCCGTGGGGCTGGGCGGCGGGTCGAGCGGCGCGGCGGCCGACAGTTCGGCGGGCGGGGTCTCCAGATCCGCGCCGCCCGTGCCGGCGGCCTCCGCCGCGGGTGCGGCGGCCGGCTTCGTGGTGGGCTTGCGGGCGGCCATCAGTGCGCCTTGAAGGAGCCGTAGACGAAGCTCTCGGGACGCGGGACCTCGAGGCCGATGCGCTCGGAGCCGCGCATGGTGACGACGCCGCGCTCGAAGTTGTCGCGGTTCTCGGTACTGACCTGAACGCTGACCTGTTCGCGATCGTACAAGCGTGCGCCGAGGCCGAAGCTGCCGATGAGGAACTTGCCCTGGTTGATCGCCATGGAGTCCACCACGGCGAGCCGCCAGACGACCTTCTGCGCGCCGATGGCGACGTTCACGGCGACGCGGTACGCGCCCTGGCCGTCGGTCTCCAGTTCCAGGTCCTCGAAGTCGAACGGGTGGAGCACGATGCCGGTCGGCGGGTAGTAAGCGAGTACGGCGCGAGTGGCCGCTCGCCGGATCGCCGCGCTCTGCTTGTCGGTGTCGGCCTGGGCGTAGGTCTGCACGCCCTGGGTGTTGACGATGCCGGTGATCCTCTCGTCGCCGCCGGCACCGTAGAGGATTTCGTTGTCCTCGGTCATCTTGACGCCGTCGACGAGTTCGCTGTCGATCAGGTCACGCAGCCGCGGTTCGTCGGCGAGCGTGTTCTTGTGGACGGGCAGGGTGTGCGCGATCTCGGCGACCGGGTAGGTGACCGTCTTGAAGGTCAGGTTGGACTGGCCGGCCCGCGCGAACACCTCCACCGCCGCGCCGCCGCCGGGCGGCACCTCCATGGCGCGCTCGGGCACGATCGCCGCCGCGTTGGTGAAGCCGGTGACCCGCACGCCGTACAGCAGGTTCGCGGTGGTGGTCTGGGAGGGGAACAGGTCCCGGATACGACCGGGCCGCACCGCGCGCGGCACGATGTCCAGGTGCTCGGGGGTGCCGAAGCCGAGGACACCGGCGGTACCGGCGCTCCGGCTGAAGACGTCCTTGCGGCCGAGCTGGTCCAGGGCGCTGCCGTCGATGGTCACCATCTGGTCGAACGAGCCGCGGAAACCGGCGGCCTTGAGACTCTTGAACTCGTCGCTGTCGAGGAACTGCTGGCCGAGGGACTTCGCCTGACCGGCGAGGTGGGCCGCGAGAGCGGCGTCCTGCGGGGCGAAGGGCTGCGAGGTGGGCTCGCTGAGGAAGGCGTGGACGGTCGCCGCGCCCTCCAGATCGGTGATCAGCTGCTTGATCTCCTGCGCCTCGCCGAGGGCCTTGCGGAACGCGGCGGCCTTCTCGGCCGAGACGGTGACTGCGCCGTCCTCGACGGTGAAGGCCTCGCTGATCGTGTCGAGCTCGGCGGCCTTGGCGCGCAGCGCGCTGTTCAGCTCCTTGAGTCGACTCTTGTCGATGGTGGTGGGCACGGTGTGGCGCTCCTTGGGATGGTGCCGGGCCACCCCGCCAGCGCGGGACGGAAGGGGTCCAGCCGTGCGACCGGTCAGCACCGGATCCCCACGGCGATCGGCACACCGTAGGAAGAGCTGATCGTTAGTGTCGCGCCGAGACTCACGGTGCATGCCGGGCACTGCCGGACGCGCCGCCCGATTCCTTCAAGTCGCTTTCTCACCAGCTGATTTGGCTGTGCCCATCCCCGTTCGGCGCGGGTGAGTGTGGTGCTGTCCGACAGAGTGCCGGACAGCCGGTCATCCGCCGGCCAGTGCGCTGGAGACCCATGTACCCCTTCCCCAAACCCCAGCTACCGCTCCTGGACGCCGCCTCGGGCCCGCCTGCCGAGCTCGACCATGACGTGAACCCGCTCCTGACCATCGAAGGGAGGGCGCTACAGGTCGTTCGGACCTCCGCCGGGTGGGCGCTGCGGATCAGCACCTCCTCCGCGGTCGAGCTGTACGGGCCGTCGGACACCTCCGCTCAGGCGGAGGAGTGGCTGCTCCGGTACGCGGCATGGCGCCTGTGGCAACTGACCCGGACCCGCGGGCCCTGGGGCTGCCTCGCCCGGGCTCCGGAGGGCTGGATGACCGCGCTGGCGCGCACTGCCCTGCCCCCAACCGTGCAGCTGCACCTCGGCGTGCAGGACGCGGAGGTGCACGCGGCCGCTCACCTGATCGCCCCGGCCGGGTGGTCTGCCGTGAGCGACACCAGCCTGCCGCCGGGGGTCTGGGCGATCGAGACGCAGTTCTGGGTGCGGGAGGGCTATCGGGTGATGGCGACGTGGGCTACTGCCGACCTGGGGGCGATCACTCGGGACGCCTACCGGAACCACGAGATCGGGCGCGGCAACTACTCGCCGACGGACCTGGCCGAGCGGCTCGGCGTCTCGCACGCGGCGATCTCCGCCGCCGCGTCCGGGCGTGGCTGGAATCCCTCGATCAGCAAGGCCGTTGGCGTGCTGGCGAGGCGGTAAGACTCTCGCCAGACGACTGTCAGGCGATGGGCACGACGACGGAGTGCCGGGCGCCCGCGTTCCCGACGTGTCGTGGCTACCCGGTCTGGAAGGATGGCCGCTGGGGGCCGGCCCCACTTCGTCTGGGGCCGGCCCCGCCGGAGTTCGATCAGGCGAGGTGGTCGAAGTGACCCGCCTTCGCGCCGAGGATCATGGCGCCGATCTCGCCACGGGTGTAGACGAGCGGGGTCTGTTCGGGCCGCTTCGAGTCGCGGATGGCCACGAGATCATCTCCGACCTGGCCAAACTCCACGCAGTTGTTGTTGCCGCCGCTGTACGGCGACTTCTCCCACGTCACGGTGGAGAAGTCGATCTCAGCGGGGTCAGGCTTCACGGTCACTGGGGCGGAACTCCTTGATCATTTCGGTGATGCGGGTACGGGTCTCCGGCGGACCGAGGGCTCGGGCACGCAGGTGATCGAAGACCTCGTCGTAGCGTTCCACGTCTTCGGGCGTCTCGAGACACGCCGACTTGGTCAGGTTCTCCACCCAGACGACAGCCGGGGTGGGGTCGGGGAATCCCATGCGCATGAAGCTGCCGTAACCAGCCGGATGGAGGCCAATGCCGAAGGGGAGGATCTGAACCACGATGTTGGGCCGCAGGGACATCTCCCGCAGGTGGCGGAGCTGGCCCTCCAGGAGCTTTGGCGTGCCGTGCAGACGCCGGAGTGCCGCCTCGTCGATCACGGCCCACAGTTTCGGGGGCTCGTCCGACTTGAGTACGTCTTGGCGCCGCATGCGGACCTCCACGAGGTCTTCGATGCTCGCGGCATCGAGGTCGACCCGCATCGCGCCGATGATGGCGCGGGCGTAGGCCTCGGTCTGCAACAGCCCCGGGATGATCTGCGCTTCGTAGGAGTGAAGGCTGGTCGCGCTGGACTCCAGGGCGACATAGCCCGAGTACTGGGTCGGGGCCATCAGGGCCGAGTACCGGCGCCACCAGCTGTTGCGTTGGGCATTGTCGGCGCGTACCAGGTCCAGCAGTTCTTCGCGGACCTCGGGATCGGTGACGCCGTAGTGATCGAGCAGCGCCTTGACGAGGACCGGCGTGGTGCCGCGCTGGCCGGTCTCGATGCGGCTGAGGCTGCCCTGGGTGATCTCGACGGCCTCGGCGACCGCAGCCAGAGTCAGCCCGGGGATGGCTTCGCGTAGTGCCTTGAGCCGGGGCGCCAGTTGGCGTCGGTACACGGACTGGGTTGCTGGGGGCCTCTTCGCCATGAACCACAGTCTGGCGGGTTGGCCGTTACGGGGCAACGGATCTGAGGCAATGACAGGTGGGCATATTGCCCAACTGCCTTCTGTAGGGGCATGCTGTGAAAGCGACAACGAGGAGTGAGCGAAAGGTCACTCCTCATGACGTCGCGTGCTGCCGCGATCCGTTGCACAAACGCCCGGATGCGCGCCTCCCACCTCGGCCTCAATCCGGCCCTCTCGCCGGACCCGTCGACCTCGTTCAGCCCGAGATCCACCTGCGCAGCCGTTGCCATCGGCCCCGAAGGCACCGGCTGGCAGCGCGCCACAACTCCCGTCCCCCTCCGCCGCCGGCCCCTGTCGGACGGCTGTGGGCGCGAAGACCTGAAGGAGCCACGCATGTTCGACCTGTCGCTGACCGATTCCGAGCGCGAGGAGACCTCCTCGCTGATCGCGGACCTGATCGGCCGGTACCCCAGCGCGGAGGACCCCGAGCTGCTGGAGCGCGCGCCGGTGCTCGCCCGGGCGCTGCCCGGCCGGGTCCAGGAGCACCTCAACCGGCTGCGCCGGCACGAGCCCGGCTACACCGTGATTCACGGCCACCACGTCGATGACGTCCAGGCGGGCCCCACCCCCGTGCACTGGAACGCGCTGCCCGACCCGTCCCCGACCCTGGCGCTGGACCTGACGCTCGTGCTCTACGCGGGGCTGCTCGGTGACGCGTTCGGATGGGCCACCCAGCAGGACGGCCGGGTGATCCACGACGTCCTACCGATCAAGGAGAACGAAGGCCAGCAGCTCGGCACGGCGGCCGACGTCTTGCTCGACTGGCACACCGAGGATGCGTTCCACCCGCTGCGCCCGGACTTCCTCGCCCTGGCGTGCGTGCGCAACCCCACCGCCACGGCCACCACCATCGCCGTCGTGGATGACCTGCGGCTGAGCGCGGCGGACCGGCGGATCCTGGCCGAGCCCCGGTTCCGCATCCTCCCGGACAACTCCCACCTGCCGTCGAACAACTCGGCCGGCGCCGGGGGCGACTTCGAGGGTATCGAGGCGATGTTCGCCGCCCCGCCCGCGATCGCACTGCTGGAGGGCGGCTACCTGCGGGCGGACCGTTCGTTCTGGGGGGTGATCGACCCGGCCGACACCGAGGCGCAGGCCGCGCTGGAGCGCCTGACTCGCGAGATCGACCGTCGGCTGCGCAACGTCGTGCTGGAGCCGGGAGACATTCTGATCGTCGACAACTTCAGGGCCGTCCACGGCCGGGTCCCCTTCGAGGCCTGCTACGACGGCACGGACCGCTGGCTCAAGCGCGTGCTGATCACCCGGGACCTGCGCAAGTCCCGCGACGCCCGCCCGAGCCTGCTCGCCCAGGTGGTGGGCTGATGCGACCTCTGCTGGAGCGCGCCCCCCTGGAGGACTTCCTGCGCGAGCGGTACCACGAGGCCGACATCGACATCAGCTCCAGCGGTGTCGAGCCCTACATGATGGCCGAGCTGCGGGACCTGCTCGGGTTCGACCTGGAGCAGCTGGCCTCGGTGTCCCTGCGGGACTCGCAGTCCGCCGGCGGCGACGAGCTGCGGGCGCTGATCGCCGCGCGCTACGGCCTCGGCGACGCCGGGCGGGTGCTGGTGGGCAACGGCTCGACCGAGGCTCAACTGCTCTGCCTGGCAGCCCTGCTGGAGCCGGGCGACGAGGTGGTCGTCGTGGAACCGGCATACCACTCGCTGCTCGCTACGGTGCGGGCGCGCGGCTGCCGGGTGCGCCGGTGGCGGCTGCGGCCGGAGGACGGGTTCCGCCCGGACCTGGAGGAGCTGCGGCACCTGGTCACCAGCGCCACGAAGGCGGTGATCGTGAACTTCCCACACAACCCCACCGGCGTCACCCTCACCGCGGAGGAACTGACTGAGCTCGTCGCGATCGTGGAGCAGCACGGCTGCTACCTGTTGTGGGACGGCGCGTTCGAGGACCTGACGTTCGACGCGCCGCCGCTGACAGCCCCGACGCATTATGAGCGGGCCCTGTGCTTCGGGACCATGTCGAAGGCGTTTGGCCTGCCGGGGCTGCGGGTGGGTTGGGGCATCGTGGCGCCCGAGATCGTGCACGCCGCCGTGGGGGTGCGCGACTACACCACCCTCGCGCTCTCGCCACTCACCGAGTGGGTGGCACAGCGGGCCCTGGAAGGAGCCGAGCAGCTGATCGGGCCGCGCATGCTGACCGCGGCCGCCAACAGGCGCCTGGTGCACGAGTGGCTCGTCGCGCGCCCGGGCGAGATGTCCTTCACCGCGGGCGGGGCCAGCGTCATCGTCTTCCCGCAACTCACCCGCGTCCCGGACACGATGGCGCTGTGCGAGCGGCTGATGAGCGAGTACCGGGTGCTGCTCGTGCCCGGCGAGTGCTTCGGCGTCCCCGGCCGTGTGCGGCTCGGCTTCGGCGGCACTGCCTCTGACCTCGCCGCCGGCCTGGACGCCCTCTCCCACCTGTTGGACACCATGGCCGAGGAGGCCGAGTGAACGACCACGACGACACCTTCCCGGGCATGTGGCGGCGCAGCGTGGCCGCCAACCCCGGCGGTGTGGCGATCGACAGCCCGGCGACCGGGACCCACGCCTACGCCGAACTGCACCGCCAGGCCGAGAGTACGGCGGCGCGGCTGCGCGCCGCCGGTATCGCGCCCGGCGTCCTGGTGGGCATCAGGACGGCGGACCGGCACGCGTTCTGCCGCGCCCTGCTGGCGGTGTGGCTGGCCGGCGCGGTGGCGGTGCCGCTGAACGCGGACGCCCCGCCGATGTGGATACGGGAGGTCTCCGAGCGGGCCGGCGTGGCCGGTGTCCTGGTGGACGGCGAGACGCCGGGCACCGTCCTTCTTCAGGAGCCGCCGGCGTCTGGCGCCCGGACCGTGCCGGGCGCGGCCTACGTGATGCACACATCCGGGTCGACCGGGCGGCCCAAGGCGGTCGTGCTCTCCCATCGGGCGCTGGGTGCCTACTGCCGGGCGTTCGCCGCCGCCGTCGGCCTTGGCGCGCGGGACCGGGTCCTCCAACTGGCGCCGCCCAGCTTCGACGTGGTGTTCGAGGAACTGCTGCCCGTGTGGTGCGCGGGCGGTACCGCGGTCCTGACCGGGGCGCAGCCTGACGACCCTGCCCAGCTGCTGCGCGAGCTGGACCGCCGAGGCGTCACCGTCGCGGAACTGACGACCGTCTACTGGCAGTTACTCGTACGGCACCTGCGCGCCAACCCGCTCCCGCTCCCGGCGTCGCTGCGGCTGCTGCTCATGGGAGGGGAACAGGCGCCGCCCGCGCTGATCGAGGAGTCCCTGGAGCGGGGCCTGCCGCTGGCGCACGTCTACGGAGTGACGGAAGCCGGCATCACCTCGACCGTGAAGGTCTTCGACCCGCAACAGCCGGTGGCCACCGACACGGTGGGTACCCCGTTGGACAACAGCACCGTGTGGGTGATCGGAGAGGACGACGTGCCGCTCGGCGCGGGCGCGGTCGGGGAGGTATGGATCGGCGGCGAGAGCCTGGCCGACGGCTACCTCGGCGACCCCGCCGCGACGGCCGCCCGGTTCATCGAGACCCCGGGCACCGGTTCGCTGCCGCCGGGGCGCTACTACCGCACCGGGGACTTGGGCCTGCTGGACACGACGGGGCAACTGCGGGTACTGGGCCGCATGGACGCGCAGGTCAAGGTCAGCGGTGTGCGCGTGGACCTGACCGAGCTGGAACGCCACCTGGTGGCGAGCGAGACGGTGGCCGAAGCGGCGGCCGTGGCCGTGCCCTGCGCCCCCGGCGGGGCGACGCGCCTGGTGGCGTTCGTGGTCCCCACGACCGGAGCGGACCCGACCGGCCTCGAGGCCGGGGTACGGAACTGGCTGGCGAGACGTGTGCCGGCACACCTCGTCCCGCACCACGTCGTCGCCCTGGACGCGCTTCCGGCGACCGCGCACGGCAAGGTCGACCGGCACCGCCTGCCCGAACTCATTCCCATCACCGGCCCCGACGTGCCGGACACGGTCTGGGCGACAGCGACGCAGCGCACCGTCGCCGAGGCGTGGCAGGGGGCGCTGGGCCGTCCGCCCGCTGGCCCCGACGAGCGGTTCGCGGACGCGGGCGGAACCTCGCTCGACCTGCTCACATGGACGGTCCGCCTGGGCGAGCTGGGCATCGACGTCACGGCGGCCGACTGCCTGAATTACCCGACCGTGCGCACGCTCGCCGCCCACGTTGTCGGCAAGACGGACGAGGCGCCCGCTCAGCACGACCGCGACGCCCAGCGGAACGAGGCACGGGGCGTCCTGCACCGGCGCCGCACCAGGGCGGAGGGCCGGTCATGACGCCGATCCCCGAGGACGCCATCGCGGTCGTCGGCATGGCCGCCCGCGTGCCCGGCGCCGACAACGTCCAGGAGCTGTGGGACAACACCCTCGCCCACCGCGCCAGCGTCACCCGCTCCACGGACGGCCCCCACCTCTACGCCCGGGGCCACCTGGGAGACGTCGCGCTGTTCGACCCCGCCTTCTTCGGCATGTCGCCGCGCGAGGCCCTCACCTGCGACCCGCAGCAGCGCCTCCTGCTGGAGTGCGCCTGGCAGGCCTTGGCCGACGCGGACGCCGGCCGCCCGCAGAACACCGCCGTCCGCGAGCGGACCGCGGTGTTCTGCGGCACCAACCAGAGCGGCTACCGCGACCTCCTGGCGCAGGCCGGACCGGTCAGCGCGCTGGAGTTCGAGGCCGGCACCGACAAGGACTTCGCCGCCACCCGGCTCGCCTACCGGCTCGGGCTGCGGGGACCGTGCGTCGCCGTGCAGACGGCCTGCTCCTCGTCTCTGGTGGCGGTCCACCTCGCTTGCCAGGCCCTGCTGCTGCACGAGGCCGACCAGGCGCTGGCCGGTGGAGCGTCCATCGTCCTGCCCAACTCCCCGGGCTGGCGGTACGAGAGCGCGTCGATCCACAGCGCCTCCGGCCTCTGCCGTCCCTTCGACTCGGCGGCCGACGGCACGGTGATGGGCGACGGCGCGGCCCTGGTGGCGCTGCGCCGCCTGGAGGACGCCGTGGCCGACGGATCGCGCATCTACGCGGTGATCCGCAGCTCGGCCGTCACCAACGACGGCGGGCGCTCGAACGGGTTCACCGCGCCGAGCGGGAGCGGACAGGCCGAGGCCGTCCGCGCGGCGCTGGCCCGCGCGGACCTCGACTGCGGGCAGATCGGCTACGTCGAGACGCACGGCACCGGCACCTCCCTGGGTGACGAGGTGGAACTTCGGGCGCTCTCCGAGGTGTTCGCCGCCCACGCCAGTCCCGGCGGCGTGACGCTGGGGTCTGCGAAGGGCGCGATCGGACACCTGGACATCGCCGCCGGC
>NZ_JAFLNG010001059.1 GCF_017427025.1 Streptomyces sp. FH025 | reverse complement strand
ACCGCCGTGGCCCGCGAGTTGGAGGCCGATCCCGTGCTCGCGGTAACGGGCGGACGACGCCTCCAGGACGGCCCTGCCGCGCAGCGCTCCGGACGGAGCGTCCGTCGGTGTCCGTGGTCGGCCGAGGTTCGCGTACTGGCCGGGGAGTCGGTCCTGCGGCAGGTCCAGCGCCACCGCATCCGGCAGGTGGCTCCGGGCGAGGTCGGCCCAGCGGGTGTCGTCGTTGGCCGGGTCCCGGAACTCCAGGGTCAGGGTGTGCAGAGGGGCGCCGGCGTCGTTCGCGAGGAACGCGAGCGCGGTGGAGTCCATGCCTCCGGACAGATCGCAGCCCAGCGTCGAGGCCGGCGTCGCGGCGACGCGCAGGGCCACGGCCTCGGCGAGGGCGGAACGCAGCGCCGGCGCACCGGTCGTCAGCGGGCGGTCGGGCTTCGGTGGTGACCACCAGCGGGCTTGCGCGGACCCGCCCTCCGCGTCGACCGTCAGCGCGTCGCCCGGGGGGACCGCGAGGACGCCCGTCCACGGGGTGAGGCGGTCCAGCGGATGCGGGGGCCCGTCGGCGATGAGCTGTACCGCCAGCCACCGCTCGTCCGTCCCGGCGGCCGACAGCCCGGCCAGGACGTCCGCACGATCCGCCGCGACCGTGACGCCGTGGACGCGTGCGGCGTAGACGCGACGCAGACCGGAGGCGGTGCCGTGCAGCCGGAACCGGCCCGGCTCCGAGACGGCCACATGGGCACTGCCCGCCACCGGGGAGGGCCCGGGAACACCGTGGTCGACGCTCAGCGATGCCAGGAGGCGGTCGAGGACCGCCGCGTCGGGGCGCGCCCGGCCGATGACGGCGACCCTCCGGTCACCCGTCGACAGTTCCTGGCAGTGGCCCGTCGGAACCCGGCCGACCAACCACGGCCTGCCGGAGGCGTGCCGGACGAGGACCGACCACGGGGGCCGGAGGTCCTCCAGCACGCGAAGGCCGGCAGGACAGTCCGGCACGGCGACGAACCACTGCACAGGAGACTCCGCCTCAGACGTGGATCAGAAGAAGCGCCCGACGCCCGCTTCCCTGTACTGGCCCGACCCGCCGCGCGTGTCCTGGGTGAACGTCCCGGCCTCCACGACCATCGGCGGCTCGTACGGCGCAGGGTTCTCCGCGCCGCCCCGCTCCTCGCTCCGGGACACCTCGTCGCTGTCCATGATCATGCCTCCTTCTGGCGGGCCCCTCCGACAACTCCCGCTGGATTTCCAGGATTACCGGTCCATCGGATTCCGGGTGAGTGATCTTTCGGCCACAATCCCCCGGCACTCGCACCCCGCGTCAAGGCCACGACCCCCCGAGCCACACGACTCAGGGGAGGGCAGTCCGCCGTCGGCTCATCCCCGCGGCCAGGGCCGCCCGTCGAGCCGCTCGATGCCGGTGTTGAAGCGTCGCAGGGCGCTCGCGAACGAGGCGATGTCCTCCTGTGACCAGCCCTCCATCACGAGGTTCAGCGCCCGTACGTGGGCTTCGCGCTCCTCGTCCAGCCGGCGCCGGCCCTCCTCCGTGAGGCGGAACTTGCGGGCGATCCCGCCGTCCGGGTCCGGGATGCGTTCGAGCAGCCCCGCGCTCTTCAGGGCCGCCGTCTGCCGGTTGAGCGTGGAGACGTCCAGCCCGAAGGCGTCGCTCAGTTGCCCGATGGACATGGGGCCCTGCGCATCGACCCGGCTGAGCAGGATGTAGGCGGTGCGTTCCAGCTGGCTGCCCTCGGGGCGGGCGTTGACCTGGCTGAGGTCG
>NZ_JAFLNG010001058.1 GCF_017427025.1 Streptomyces sp. FH025 | reverse complement strand
CATGGGGACTCCGGAGGCGAGCTGGACGTGGGCCGGGGGCCGTCGCCGGTACGGCCCGACGGGGGGTGAGGTGCCTACGGGGGCGACGGGCTGCCGCTCAGCGGCCGAGCCGCGCCTCCAGACGGGCCTTCGTCAGCTGGAGCCAGGCGATGTACGAGGCGCCGAAGGCGTAGCCGTTCTCGTGGGCCATGGTGTGGACCTCGCGGGCCCGGTCGGCGTCGAGTTCGGGGATCTGCGGGTCGTACGCGTCGGGCAGTGGCAGGACGGCCGGCTCCGCGTGCTGCTTGACCCGGAGCTCCAGCTCCGTGTTGACGACGTCCAGCGCGATCTCGGGCCCGAGCTGCCCGGCGCAGGTCGTAGCCGGACAGGCGGCGCAGGCTCAGCGCCCCGAGGATCACATAGTCGAGCTGCATGAGCGGCACCTATGTTCTAAGGAACTTACGGCCCACAGGCTCGCCCGCCAGCGGGAGGAAGTCAAGACTCCAACTATGTCTCGGCCAAGCCGCTGTCAAGCCCTTTCCGCACCGACCAACGCCTACCGCCCCAAGCGCTTATGTTTTAACGCATATAACCCGGCCGTCCTGGCGATACTCGCCGCCTCCTCCTGAACCTCGAAGGCGGCACGGCCCGCGTCACCCGTTCGGCCCACTCTCCTGACAGCCCCGCACGCGCCGTCCCGCCGGGCGCGGCGAGGATGGTGACGCGGCCGTCGGTCCGGGCCGCCGTGTGACCAGCCCACCCGAGGAGGCCTTCATGGCCACGACCTCCCGCCCCACTGCCCCGGTCCTGGAGCCCGCCGCCACCGACCTGGCCAAGGCCACCGATCCGCACCCGCGCATCTACGAAATCCCCCCGGCCGACGGACGCGACGCGCTGGCCGGTCTACAGACCGGCGCCGGCGTCGACAAACCCGCCGTCGACGAGGAATGGATCGACGTCGACACCGGCCCGTACGGCACCGTACGCGCCCGCATCATCCGGCCCACGGGTGCCACCGGCGTCCTGCCGGTGATCGTCTACATCCACGGCGCCGGTTGGGTCTTCGGCGACGAGAACACCCACGACCGCCTCGTACGCGAACTCGCCGTCCGCGCCAACGCCGCCGTGCTCTTCCCCGTCTACACCCGCGCCCCCGAGGCCAAGTACCCGACCCAGATCGAGCAGAACTACGCCGTCGGCCAGTGGCTCCAGAACCACGGCCTGGCCAGGAACCTCGATCCCGCCACCGTGGCGGTCTGCGGCGACTCCGTCGGCGGCAACATGTCGACCGTCTTCGCGATGATGAACGCCGAACGCGGCGGACTGCGCCTCGCCTGCCAGGTCCTGCTCTACCCCGTCACCGACGCCGCCTTCGACACTCCCTCCTACCAGCAGTTCGCCGAGGGCTACTTCCTCACCCGCGACGGCATGCGATGGTTCTGGGACCAGTACACGACCGACCCCGCCGAACGCGCCGACCCCCACGCCTCACCCCTGCGCGCCTCGCAGGAGCAACTCAAGGCCATGCCGCCGACCCTGATCATCACCGACGAGGCCGACGTGCTCCGCGACGAGGGCGAGGCCTACGCCGCGAAACTGCGCGCCGCCGGAGTCCAGGTCACCGCCGTCCGCGTCCTCGGCATGGTCCACGACTTCATGATGCTCGACAGCCTGCGCGACACCGCCGCCAACAACGTCGCCCTCAAACTCGCCGGCGACACCCTCCGCGACGCCTTGCACGGCTGGTGAAAACGCGAAGAGCCCCCATCCGGTTTCCCGGATGAGGGCTCTTCA
>NZ_JAFLNG010001057.1 GCF_017427025.1 Streptomyces sp. FH025 | reverse complement strand
CCCGCCGAGGAAGAGGTACCCCATGACGACGTCCCAACTCTTCCCGCGCCCAGGCGAGGTGGCGGCACTGGCCACCGTCCTCGGACTGCTGGTCCTGGAGGAGATCGCCCTCGGCATGGCGGAGGAGGAGGACCGTCCGGTCATCGGCGGCATCCTGATCGGCGCCTCCTGCTCGGGCCTGCTCGTTGTCGGCGCGGTCCTGTTCAGCCGCTGGCTCGAAGCCCGCCGGCCGCTCCCGCTGCCACCGCTCGGCCCGAACGGCCGCGAGTACAGCGCCCGCGCACTCCAGGGCTTCCCCATGGAGGCCGTCCGCCCCTTACTGCTCGCCGAACACGCCCCCCAGCTGGGCCAGTTGTACTCGGCCTGGATGCTCGCCCGGGCCGGCCGCACCGCCCCCTGGATCGCCCGGCGACTGGGCATCCCGCTCGCCGCCGCCCATCTGCTGGTCGACGCCGCCCGATCGCCGGGGCTCGATCAAAGGCGCTGACCTCGACCGAAGGCGCCAACCTCGGTCAAAGGCGTCAAAGGCGCTGACCGGGCGCGGCGTTGGCCTGCGCCACCAGGAACGGCACCAGCCCTCGCTCCGCCAGCGCCGACCGCCAGGCGTCCCGCGCCCGCACCAGCTCCCCCGGCCCGTTCGCCTCCGCGGCCGACGGGCCCTGCGCCCGGGCCGCCGCACCCAGCAGCCCGAAGCCGCCGACCAGCAGGCACACCGCCGCGATCCCGGCGGCCACCCATCCGGCCGCCACCAGCGCGTGCCCCAGGACCTCGAAGTCCTCGGCCAGGCCCAGCACATAGCCGAGCAGCAGGAACACCACGGCGGCCGCCACCGAGACTATCGGCACCATGACGCCCAGCACGCCCCACCACCCCGAGACCCGCTCCCGCGCGGGAGCGTCGACCGGCAGCCGCGCCACCGCGTCGGCGTCCGCGCGCAGCGCCGCGTAGCGCTCGTACTCCGGCGCCGCCGCGGCCAGCACGTATTCCGCGTTCTCCCGCGCCGTCCGCCGCAGCCGCTCGACGTCCCGCGCCTCCTCGCCCCTCTCCCGCAGCGCCGCCCGCACCTGCGGCGCCGCGAGCGCCCTCCCGAGCTCCGTCTCGAAGTCAGCCCGATCCTGCTGCGGCAGTCGAAGCGGCCTGTCCATGCCGTGCCCCCGTTCGCTGTACACCTGTGGGCCATATTTCTACAGCACTGTAGAACATGGAGCCAGGCCGGAGCAGCCCCATTCACCTGTGGGGTTGGGGAGGAGAGGGGTGCTCCGGCCGACAGCGGCCCGGCCGGGCGGGAGCGTCAGGGAGCGACGAGCCTCACCCGGCTCGCCTCGGAGGAGGCGGACGGGCTGGCGCCGACGTTGGAGACGGTGGCGATCACGACGGCGTCGGCATCCGGGACCCAGTTCATGGTCTTGGACTGGACGACCAGTTGGCGGTGCTGCTGCTCACCGTCGCAGATCACCTCGGCCTCGGGCGTCCGGGCGGAGCCGAAGGCGACCGAGGAGGTGTCCTCCGGATCCTTCTGCTCCAGCGAGACGGTGAGCGAGCGCGCCTCGTCGGCGATCGAGCAGCGGTAGGCGACGTCCACCCGGACCCGGCCGGGGATCTTCGGATCGATCCGGACGTCACCGAGCCTGACCGCGGTGGCCAGCGGATCCTGCGCATCGTCGCCGGCGCCGACCGTGGTGACCACCGGATCCGGGGCCGGAGCCGGATCGTCGTCGTCATCGGCGAATACGGCGTGGGCGGGTACGGCGAGGCCGGCGAGGGCCGTGATGAGGACT
>NZ_JAFLNG010001056.1 GCF_017427025.1 Streptomyces sp. FH025 | reverse complement strand
CAGTTCGGCGTAGCCGAGGACGAGCCAGGCCTCGACGCCGGGCTCCAGCTCGATCGGTGCGACCGGCCCGTAGCGCTCGCGCAGCCGGGCGTACAGGCCGTGCGGGTCGTCGGCGACGGCCTGGCCGTACAGCGGGGTCAGCGGGACGCCGACCGGCAGCCCACCGCCGTACGGGGCGCTGTTGCCGTACGGGACGTCGTTGCCGTGCGGGATGCTGTTGCCGTACGGAGCCGTGCCGTGCGGGACGCCGTTGCCGTGGAGGGCTCCACCGTGCGGGACGGGGCAGCCGGGGGACCGCGGCGGTTCGGGGGCGGTCATCCGGGCAGCTCCAGGAGCGAGCTGCGGTGCAGGTGGTCCACGAAGTCGATCAGCAGGTCGTACGACTGCCGCCGGTCGCGCGCGTCGCAGTACAGGATCGGCACCTCGGGCAGCAGGTCCAGCGCCGAGCGCAGCTCCTCCTCCGGGTAACTCGGCGTTCCCGGGAAGGTGTTGACCGCCACCGCGAAGGGGATGCGCTGCTCCTCCAGCCGGCCGAGCACGTCGAAGCTCTCGTCCGGCCGGCGCAGGTCCACCATCGCGATGGCGCCGAGCGCACCGCGCGACAGGTCGTCCCACAGCGGCCAGAACCGCTGCTGTCCGGGCGTGCCGAACAGGTACAGCGCGAGCCGGGGGTTGAGCGTGATCCGGCCGAAGTCCAGCGCGACCGTGGTGGTGGTCTTGCCGCTGTGCCCGGTGAGGTCGTCGACGCCGCTGCTGGCGGCGGTCATGGTCTCCTCGGTGCGCAGCGGGGTGATCTCGCTGAGCGAGCCCACCAGGGTGGTCTTGCCGACCCCGAACGGGCCGGTGACCAGGATCTTGACCGCGCCCTGCACCGAGGCGGGCAGGTACTGCGGCTCGGCCGGCACGTCGGCGGGGGCTTCAGCGGAGTTGGCGGAGGCCAACGAGCACCTCTTCCAGGAGGGTTGTGGGCAGGCGTTCGGCCTGCGGGACGGGCGGGAGCACCTGCACGGCGCCGAGGTCCCAGAGGTCGCCGACCAGCACCTTGACGACGCCGAGCGGCAGCCCCAGGTGGGCCGCCACCTCGGCGACGGAGAGCAGGCTGCGGCAGATCCCGAGGATGCGCCGGTGCTCCCGGTTGAGCAGGGCGTGCTCGGGCAGTTCGGGGGGTTCGGGTAACGCGTGGACCAGGCTCTCGATGGCCAGGTCGGAGCGGGTGGGGCGGCTGCGCCCGCCGGTGATGACGTAGGGCCGGACGGGGCCGCTCACCGGTGGCCCCCCGCCGCGTGGTCGACGCGCGGCGGGCTGGTGAGGTGGGTGCCGATCCGCTCGACCAGGACCTGCATCTGGTACGCGACCAGCCCGGCGTCCACGGCCTCGCTGGTCACCACGGCCAGGTGCGCGCCGGCCCCGGCGGCGACGATGAACAGGTAGCCGCCGCCGTACTCGATGATGATCTGGCGGGTGGCGCTGCCCGGCCCGCCGAAGCCGGCCGCGACGCCGCGGGCCAGCGACTGGAGTCCGGAGCAGGCGGCGGCGAGCCGTTCGGCGTCCTCACGGGCGATGTCGGCGCTGCGGCCGATCTCCAGGCCGTCGTTGGAGACGACGACGGCGTGCTGGACCTGCGGGACGGCGATGATGTCGGCGAGCAGCCAGCCGAGATCAGGGGTGGTGGTCATGGAACTCTCCGGAGCGCTGGGGAAGTCGGGGGGAAGCGGGCAGGGAAGGGTCGGTATGGGCCTGGGCCCGGGCGGCCGATCGGCCGCTGGCGGTCCCGGCCTGGAACATCGCC
>NZ_JAFLNG010001055.1 GCF_017427025.1 Streptomyces sp. FH025 | reverse complement strand
CGAGACGTCGTCGGCGAGGAAGGGCTGCTGCCCGTACCAGCCGTGCAGGTAGACGGTGACGCTGGTGGTGCTCGCCCCGGTGGTGAAGCCGGTGGACAGCTGGCTCCAGCCCGCTGAGCTGGTCCAGGTGCTGGGGTCGGTGCCGCCGGTGCCGCGGGCGCCGAGGTAGACGTACGAGCCCTGGACCCAGGAGCTCAGGGTGTACGTCGAGGAGGGCCGCACGGCGATGGTCTGGGTGCACTCGCCGGTGTCGCCCGCGCCCGGGGTGGACTGCAGGGCGTACGTGCCGGAGTGCGCGGTGGTGCTCTGGACGGTGCCGTTGGTGCAGGTCCAGCCGCTGAGGTTGCCGGTCTCGAAGCCGCCGTTGGTGATCAGGTCGGTGTCGGCGGCGTGGGCGCCGGTGCCGGTGGCCAGGGCGAGTCCGCCCAGGCCGAGGGCGATGGCGCTCGCTCCGGCGAGCAGGGAGTGGACGGCGCGCGGGCGCCGGTGTCGGGCAGGTGGCATGACTCCATCTCCAGTGGGGGAGGCCCGGCGGCGCCCTGTGGGGGAGCGCCGTCCGGGGTGTCGATGGTGCGCGTGCGGGAGCTACCGACAACTCAAGTCCCTGTCGGGAACGGAGACTTGCCTCACAAAATGGAGTAGACCAATTCGACTGTCAAGAGGACCTACGCGGCCAGCGGTACGGCCCCGGACCCGTCGGGCCCGGCGAGTGCGCCGGTCAGCGCGGCGATCCGGGCCGAGGCGCGGCCGTCGCCGTACGGGCTCGGGGTGGCCGCGAGCCGGGCCAGCCGCTCGGGGATGTCGGACAGCCAGGCGCGGGCCAGTTCGCCCAGCTCCTCGCCGGGCCGCACCAGCGCGGCGAAGCCCGCCGCCATCGCCTCCGGGCGCTCGGTGGAGCGGCGCACCACCAGCAGCGGGCGGCCCAGCACGGTGCACTCCTCCTGCATGCCGCCGGAGTCGGAGACCAGCAGCGCGGCGTGGCTCGCCAGGCCCAGGAAGTCGCCGTAGCCGACCGGCCCGGTGACGGCCAGGCGCTCCAGCAGGCCGTCCAGTGCGAAGCGCTCGACGGCGGCCCGGGTGCGCGGGTGCATCGGGAACAGCACCGGGGTGCCGGCCCGGGCGATCCGGTCCAGCTCGGCGAGCACCGCGCCGAGCGCCTCGGCGGTGTCGGTGTTCTCCGGGCGGTGCACGGTGGCCAGCACGTATCCGTCCGGGCGCAGCCCGTGCGCGGCGAGCAGCGCGGCGCGGGTCGCCTCGTCCGGCAGCTGACGGCGGACCACCTCGACCACGGTGTTGCCGGTGAGCTCGATCCGGCCCCCGTCGAGCGACTCGGCGCGCAGGTTGGCGACGTTCTCCTCGGTGGCGGCGCAGAGCAGGTCGGAGACGTGGTCGACCATCACCCGGTTGTGCTCCTCGGGCATCGCGCGGTCGTAGCTGCGCAGCCCGGCCTCGACGTGCACCAGCGGGATCTCCCGGGCGTTGGCGGCCAGCGCTCCGGCGAGGGTGGCGTTGGTGTCGCCCTGGACGACCACGGCGGCGGGGCGGTCCTCGGCGAAGGCGGCGTCCAACTGGCCGAGGGACTGGGCGATCTGGCCGGCCCGGGGACGGCCCCCGACCCCGGTGAGCAGCTCCGGGCGGGGCAGGTTCAGGTCGCGCAGGAAGCGGCCGGACATCGCCTCGTCCCAGTGCTGGCCGGTGTGCACCAGCCGGGTGGCGTCGCCGAGTTCGTGGATCAGCGGGGCGAGCTTGACCAGCTCGGGGCGGGTGCCGAGGACGACGGCGACGCTGGAC
>NZ_JAFLNG010001054.1 GCF_017427025.1 Streptomyces sp. FH025 | reverse complement strand
GGCTCGGCGCGTACGCGGTGGTCAAGGCCATCGGCATGACCGTCTTCCTGACGCTGCTGTCGCACACCGGGGACTACCTGAAGAAGGAGCCCGGCCGCGGCGGCGGCGCCAACCCGTGGGACGTGCTGGGCACCTGGGACGGCGTCTGGTACCAGCGGATCGCCGAGAACGGCTACGACCCGCAGCTGATCCCCCTGCACGGCTTCCCGCTGGCCACCTACTACGAGAACTCCGCGGCCTTCTTCCCGCTCTACCCCTGGCTGATGCGGCTGGTCGGCGCCGTCACCGGGCTCGGCCCGTACGGCTCCGGGATCGCGGTCTCGGTGATCGCCTCGCTGGTCGCCGCGGCCGGGATCTTCGCGATCGCCGAGCGGCTCGGCGGCTTCCGGGCGGGCGTGATCGCCGCGGTGATCTGGGGCCTGTTCCCGGGCTCGGGCGTGGAGTGGGCCGTGTACTCGGACTCGCTGTTCGTCGCGCTCTCCGCCTGGGCCTGCTACTGCGTGATGACCCACCGCTGGCTGACCGCCGGGGTGCTGGCGCTGGTGGCGGGCCTCAACCGGCCGACCGCCGCCGCGCTGATCGCCGCCGTGTCGATCGCCGCGCTGGTCGCGCTGGTGCGCCGCACCGACGGAGTGGCCCGCCCGCTGACCGCGATGCTGATCACCCCGTGGGGCCTGTTCGGCTACGTCGCCTGGGTCGGCTGGCGGATGGGCGACTGGGGCGGCTACTTCAAGCTCCAGCGCGGCGCCTGGAACCGCTACTTCGACGGCGGCGCCTCCACCCTGCGCACGATCATGGACGTGATCACCGGCCACTGGACGTTCTGGCAGTCCAACCCCGTCCCGGACCTGATCGCGATCGCCCTGCTGATGGCCCTGCCCGGCCTGCTGGTGCTGCTCTGGCGGACCCGCCCGCCGCTGGTCCTGTGGGTCTACACCGCGCTCACCGTCGTCACCGCACTGAGCAGCAACCAGATCTTCGGCAACATCTCGCGCTACCTGCTGCCGGCCTTCCCGCTGTTCATCGGCCTGGCGGTGGCGCTGCGCCGGGTACGGACCTCCTCGCTGGTCGGGCTGTTCGCCATGCCGGTGATCGCGGCGGGCTGGTACGCGGGGTATGCGCTGTTCGAGTTGGGTATCCCGTAATCCCGGTGTTGGTTGGCTACGGGATCATCCGGCAGCAGACGGGCCGTTGCTAACCTCGGACACATGACGACGACCCCGCCACCCGTGCGCCAGATCCGCGACATCTCCGGCCTGCTGGACCACGCGAGCCACGTGCTGGCGACCAGGATGGCGGCCGCCTTCGCGGAGCTCGGGATCACCCCCCGCGCCTACTGCGTGCTGTTCCACGCCTGGGAGGCCGAGCGCACCCAGATCCAGCTGGCCGAGCTGGCGGACCTGGACAAGACCACCATGGTGGTCACCGTCGACGAGCTGGAGAAGGCCGGCCTGGCCGAGCGCCGCCCGTCCGCGACCGACCGCCGGGCCCGGATCATCTCGGTCACCGAGGCGGGGGAGCAGGCCGTCGTGAAGGGCACCGAGATCGCCGACCGGGTGCACCGCGAGCTGCTGGACGCGCTGCCGCAGCCCGAGCAGCAGATGTTCGTCTCGGCCCTGACCCGCCTGGTGGACGGGCATCTGGCGGAGCCGGTGGAGAGCGAGCGGACGGTGCGCCGCGCCCGTCGCGCCCGGGGCTGAGGCACGGCCCAAAGCTGCTCCCGAGATAGATAGTCCCTAACAAAACAATCTGATAGCGTCCTTCCCGGTACTCGACGAACCGGGAGACCCGC
>NZ_JAFLNG010001053.1 GCF_017427025.1 Streptomyces sp. FH025 | reverse complement strand
GGTGGCCGAACCGGAGGCCACTTGTCCACGAACCATTCGTGACCATTGCACGTGCGGTGAGCGGCGGTGGCGGATTCCTTGCGCCCGTTGGCCGGTTCGTTTCCGTACGGCACGGCGGGGCGGGCGGCGGCGACGAACTGACACCCCGGCACCGCCCCCGTGGCGCCAAGTTGTCTGTACAGCTGGGGGTTCCTGGACGGTCATCGGTTCGTCATCGGACTCCCCGGCCGCGTCCACCTGGCCCCCGTACACATGACGGGCCTGGTCCGAACGGTTGGCCCAGGGTCCGTCAGCAAGGAGCCCCACCCCATGAATCCGATGCCCGAACTGTCGCGCCGCAGCCTGCTCGGCGGCGCGGCCGCGGCCGCCGTGCTGTCCGCCCTCCCCCTCAGCGTCCAGCAGGCGCTCGCCGCTCCGGCCCGGCCCGGGCGGCTGGCGGACATCCAGCACGTCGTGGTGTTCATGCAGGAGAACCGGGCGTTCGACCACTACTTCGGCACCCTGGCGGGCGTGCGGGGCTTCGGCGACCGCACCGCCGTGCGCGGGGTCAACGGCCGCTCGGTGTTCCACCAGCCCGACCCGAGCCGCAAGGAGGGCTACCTGCTGCCCTTCGCGATGAACGCCGCGCACACCAACGCCTACCAGCAGGGCGCGCCGGCCTTCGGCTACGTCGACTCCATGAACGCCTGGAACGAGGGCCGCGCCGACGGCTCCGTCACCCGCCGCTCCTCGGGCTGGCTCGGCCAGGGCTACTACGAGAGCGCCGACATGCCCTTCTACCACGCCCTCGCCTCGGTGTTCACGGTCTGCGACGCCTACCACGCCTCCGTGCAGTGCAACACCAACACCAACCGCGACCACCTGATGACCGGCACCAGCGGCGGCACCGTGCGGGACACCCCGGTGACCGACAACACCGAGATCCCCGGCGGCTACGAGTGGACCACCTACGCCGAACGCCTGGAGAAGGCCGGCGTCAGCTGGAAGACCTACCAGGCGCTGGACAACTTCGACGACAACGCGCTCGCCTGGTTCACCCCCTTCGTCAACGCCAAGCCCGGCGAGAGCCTGTACGAGCGCGGCATGCGCGCCGTCGGCGACCCGGCGAAGAAGAACGACCCGTTCGCCATGGGCGACGCCCTGGTCGAGGCCTTCACCGCCGACGTCCAGGCCGACCGCCTCCCCCAGGTGTCCTGGATCGTCGCCCCCGCCGCGCTGTCCGAGCACGCCAACTACGCGCCGCCGAACGGCGAGCACCTCACCGCCCGGCTGCTCTCGGCGCTGGCCGCCAAGCCCGAGGTGTTCCAGAAGACCGTCTTCATCCTCAACTACGACGAGCACGGCGGCTTCTTCGACCACCAGCTGCCGCCCGTCCCGCCGCTGGCCGCCGGGCGCGGCAAGTCCAACGTCCCGGTGGACGGCGAGGTGGTGGTGCGGGTGAGCAAGGCCGGCAAGACCTACCACCGGGTGGTGGGCCAGGACGGCCGCTACCGGGTGAAGGCCGCCGACGGCTCGCTCACCTGGTCCGACACCCTGCCCGCCGGGGAGAGCCTGGTCTCCGGCCCCTACCCGCTGGGCCTGGGCGTGCGGGTGCCGATGGTCGTCGTCTCCCCGTGGACGCGCGGCGGCGTCGTCGACTCCACCGTCTACGACCACACCTCCGTGCTGCGCTTCCTGGAGCAGCGCTTCGGCGTCCAGGAGCCCAACATCAGCCCGTGGCGGCGCGCGGTGTGCGGCGACCTCACCAACGTCTTCGACTTCTCCGGCCGCAACCCCGCCTGGCCGCAGCTGCCCGACACCA
>NZ_JAFLNG010001052.1 GCF_017427025.1 Streptomyces sp. FH025 | reverse complement strand
CCGGGTGCAGGCGCAGCGCCGAGACCGGGCACCTGGCGGCCGCCTCGCGGGCCTGGTGCGCCGCCGCCGCGACGGGCTCGGCGGCGAGCACGACGACCTGCCCGTCCTCGTCCTGGTCGAACACCAGCGGCGCGGTCAGCGCGCACTGCCCCGACGACACGCACCGCGAGGTGTCCGCGGTCACCCGTACGGCAGGCGGCCCGTGCCGCCGCTCCGCGCTCACCACAGGACCGGGACCTCGCCGATGCCGCCCGCCAGCCGTTCGGACTGGTCGCGCAGGCTGCGCGCGTCCACCGCCAGCCGCAGGCCGGGGAAGCGCCGGAACAGCGCGGTCAGCGCGATCCGCAGCTCGGTGCGGGCCAGCGCGTTGCCGATGCAGTAGTGGCCGCCGTACCCGAAGGCGAGGTGCGCGTTGGGGGAACGCGACGGGTCGAAGGCCTCCGGCTCCTCGAACGCCCGTCCGTCCCGGTTCGCGGCGTTGATCGCCACCAGCACCGCCTCGCCCCGCGCGACCGCGGTCCCCGCGACGGTGACGTCCTCGCGGGCGTAGCGGGTCAGGCCCAGGGCGCCGGGCGCGGCCATCCGCAGGACCTCCTCCACGGTGGCGCGGGCCGATCCCTCGGGGTCGGCGGCAAAGCGGTCCCGCCGGGCGGTGTCGCTCAGCAGGAACAGGGCTCCCAGGTCGATCCGGGTCGATGTCGTCTCGTGGCCCGCGAACAGCAGCCCCACCGCCAGGCGGGTCATCTCCTCCTCGGTGAACGAGGGGTCCTGCGCCTGCACGGCCAGGATGTCGCTGAACACGTCCTGCCCCGGCTGCTTGCGCTTCTCCACGGCGACGGCGGCCACGTACGCCTCGAACTCGGCCATGGCCGCGGCTCCGTCGGCCCCGCCGTACAGCGCGGCGATCCGCTCCGACCAGCCGCGCAGCAGGTCCCGGTCCGCGACCGGCACGCCCAGCAGCTCGCAGATCACCATCACCGGCAGCGGGAACGACAGGTGGTCGTGCAGGTTGACGGGGCGTCGCGGATCCCGCGAACGCTCCTTCTCCATCGCGTCCAGGCAGGACGCGGCGAGTTCCCCGATCCGCTCCCCCAGCCGGCGCATCCGCGGCGCGCTGAACGCGGGCGCCAGCATCCGGCGCATCCGCGCGTGCTCGCGGTCCTCTTCCTCGGACGTGCCGGCGGGGCGCGTGTGCAGCGCCGAGGCCGAGATCCTCGGGGCGCCCTCGGTGTCGGGGCGCTGCCGGGAGAACCGGGTGTCGCTCAGGACCTCCCGGGCTTCCTCGTAGCGGGTCACCAGCCAGGCCGGGTCGCCGGCGGGTGTCGTCACCCGTGCGATCGGGCCTTCCTCGCGCAGGCGCGAGAGCAGGGGCGCCAGGTCCAGGGCGTTGGGGCGCTCGAAGGGTAACCGGGGTGCGGGTGCGGTCATGGGTCTCTCCTCGCCGGCCGAAGGCCACAAGAGCGGTGGACGCTCGGCAGAGCAGCTCTCGCCCGAACGTGCGGTCCGGGGCCGGCCGGCGAACGGTGTCCCGGGCCGGCAAGTGAGAGTTGACTCTCCTTTCCTGGGAGCGTAACACCGTCGGCACGCACAGTCAGCCACTCGGAGCCGTCGGCCTGTTCGGCGCTGGGGCGAAGCCGGAGGCGTGGGCTCGGGCGTCGTCGGCGTCGTCGTCGTCGGCGGCGGCGGCGGCGGCGGCGGCCGAGGGTGGCTGCGCAGGTGACGACGGGCTCTGGTCCGCTGCGCGGGGCCCCGGCTCCACTCGTCGGGCCCCCTTGGAGTCGATCATCTAGGCTGACGCGGT
>NZ_JAFLNG010001051.1 GCF_017427025.1 Streptomyces sp. FH025 | reverse complement strand
TGTCGGTCCACACCTCGTCGACGTAGGCGGTGCACTCCGCCTCGGTGCCCTCCTTTCCGACGGGCTGCCAGCCGGCGGGCACCTCCAGGTCGGCCGGCCAGAGGGAGTACTGCTCCTCGTCGTTGCGCAGCACCTGGTAGCGGGTGTTCTCGTCCATCTCCTGCTCCTTCGTCATCTTCATCAGAGGCGGGTCCTCGTCAGAGGGAAGTGGTCAGCGTTGGCCGCGCGCGTGCCGGGCGAGGTGGCGCAGGGCCTCGGCGAACTCCTCGGCCGCCCGGCGCACGGTCGCGGTGTCGTGCAGGGCGGGGCGGTGGTGCCAGGTGAAGGCGAGGCGCCCGTGCTGCGCCGCGCCGACCACCTCCACCGGGTGGGAGCCGCCGTCGCGGGGGTCGTGGTCCTGGCCGAAGGAGCCGAGCTCGGTGCGGACCAGGCCGTCCTCGGCGGCCTCGGGCCGGGCGTCCCACTGGCCGAGGTAGTTGAAGACCAGCCGGCCGTGCGCTCCGGCGGCGAGGCGTTCGCGGACCTCGGGCGGGCCGAAGGTGCGCAGCGCGCCGAAGCCGAGTCCGTTCCCGGGCACCGCGCGCAGTTGGCGGCGGATCGACTTCACCAGGGCGCGCCAGTCGCGGTCCGGGCCGAGGTCCTCGGGCTCGGGGACGTGGAGGGCGACCGGGTGGACGGTGGTGAACCAGCCGACGGTGCGGGACAGGTCGACGCCCTCCAGCACGTCCTCCCGGCCGTGCCCCTCCAGGTCGAGCCGGATCCGCTCGTGGCCGCTCCAGCGGGCCAGCGCCAGGGCGAGGGCGGCCAGCAGCACGTCGTTGACGCGGGTGCGGTAGGCGGCGGGCGCGGCGCGCAGCAGCGCCTCGGTGTCCTGTTCGTCGAGTTCGACGGTGACCGCCGCGGTCTCGGCGTCGCCGGATTCGGCGGGCTCGCCCGGCAGGTCGGACGCGAGGCTCACCACGTCCTCCCAGTACGGCAGTTCGTGGTCCAGCCCGCCTTCGGCGACATGGGCGGCGAGCCGCTGCGCCCACTCCAGGAAGGAGGTGCCGCGCTCCCCCAGGGTGATCTCGTCGCCCCGGGCGGCCTGCCGGTAGGCGCTCGCCAGGTCGTCGCGCAGCACGCGCCAGGAGACGGCGTCGACGACCAGGTGGTGGGCGACCAGGAGCAGCAGGGCCGGGCGATCCGCCTCGCGGGTGAACAGGGCCGCGCGCAGCAGTGGGCCCTGGGCCAGGTCGAAGCCGCCGTGCAGGTCGTCGGCGGCCTTGGCCAGGGCGGCGTCGGCGTCCTCGGCCGTCCGCCCGGTGAGGTCGTAGCGGAGGAGGACGTCGTCGGTGCGGGCCGGCGGCGGGTTGAACTGGTGCCAGCCCGACGCGTCGTCGTGGGTGAAGCGCATCCGCAGGGCGTCGTGGTGGTCCAGCAGGGCGTCCAGCGCGGCCCGCAGCGCGGACGGGTCGGGGTCGGCGTCGAGTTCGAGCAGCATCGACTGGTTGAAGTGGTGGTGGGCGGCGCGCGGGGTGGTCAGGAACCACTCCTGGATGGGGGTGAGCGGCACGTCGCCGGTCACCGGGCCGTCGTCCTCCCGTTGCGGGGCGGTGCGCACCACGGTGGCCAGCTCGGCGACGGTCTGGTGGGTGAAGAGGTCCCGGGTGGCCAGGTGCAGTCCGTCCCGGCGCAGCCGCGACACCACCTGCATGCTGAGGATGGAGTCGCCGCCGAGCAGGAAGAAGTTGTCCTCGGCGCCGACCTCCTCGACGCCCAGGACGTCGGCCCAGATCCGGGCGATCCGGCGTTCGGTGTCGGT
>NZ_JAFLNG010001050.1 GCF_017427025.1 Streptomyces sp. FH025 | reverse complement strand
CTTCGCGGTGTTCGCGGCCTCGGGGGAGAACGGTGCCGAGCCGCTGCCGGGCGGGTGCCTGGCGACCGTCCTGGGCGGACGGTTGGTGTACCGGCGGCGGTGAGGAACGGGCCGCCCGGCACCGGGCCGGTGTGACGTACTCATCAGTAGCCGGATTGCCTTGCGGCGCACCGGACTTCCTTCGTGTGCGGCCGAACTCCGGTGCCCGCACCGAGGGGTGATTGTCCCTTCGCCGTGACCTGAGGGCCCGCCAGCGGATACGATCCCGAACAGCTCACTCCGTACCCCTCACCACACCACCGTCCGTGACCGCGGACGGCGGGGCCGTGTCCCCGGCCCCGAAGGCACCAGGACAGGAACCATGCGAACCGCGACCGTTCCCCCGCCGCGCTCCCCGCGGTTGGGCCGTGGTTGGTACCTCGCCGCCGTGCTCAGCGCCGTGCTCGCCGTCGGCATGTGCCTGCTCGGCTGGCGTCAGGCCGACCAGGCCGACCGGATCGAGGCCCACCCGGTGAGGATCGAGGGCGTCGTCACCCAGCTCCCGACCGGCGGCGGCACGTACAGCGCCGTCAGCTACCGGGCGGGCGGCCAGTCGCACACCGCGGCGGCGCTGCCGCTCGCGGACGGCACCAGGGTCGGCGACACCGTCTGCCTGGAGCACGCGGCCGACGACCCGGGCGCGGTGCGGATCTGCGGCGACACCTACCCTCAGCCGGTCGGCATAGGACTGGCCCGGTTCAGCGTGCCGGTCGCCGTGGTGGCCTTCGTGATCTGCATGCTGCGCATCTGGCGGCACCGGCGGGCCGTCGCGGTCCGCGGCGGCCAGGGGCGGCTCGCCACCAACCTCGCGCTGGCGACCGGGGCGCTGGCCGAGGGGATGCCCGCGATAACGCACGGCAAGCGCTCCCGCCGTCGGCGGCGGGCGGGCGGACGGCGCGGGCTGCACTGAGGCCGCTGACCTCACGCCGCTGACCTCACACCGCTGACCTCACGCCGGGGGTGGGCGTCTTCCGGGTTCGTCCCGGTGCGCCCGGCGCCCTGTTGGTCGGGTGTTCGGTGCCCCGGTGGTCGGGTGTCCGGTGCCCCGTTGGCCGGGGTGTCCGTCCCAGGGTGAACAATGGGGTCGTGACCCGAGCCTCTCTGGACAAGCAGCCGTACGAAGTCGCCGCCATGTTCGACGACGTCGCGGCCAAGTACGACCTCACCAACGACGTGCTCTCCCTCGGCCAGGCCCGCGCCTGGCGGCGGGCGGTGGCCGAGGCGGTGGACGCCGGACCGGGGGACCTCGTGCTCGACCTCGGCGCTGGAACCGGTACCTCGTCGCTGCCCTTCGCGGACGCCGGGGCCAAGGTCGTCCCGTGCGACTTCTCGGTCGGCATGCTCGCCGAGGGAAAGCGCCGCCACCCCGAGCTGCCGCTCACCGCCGGCGACGCCACCCGGCTGCCGTTCGCGGACGACACCTTCGACTCGGTGACGATCTCCTTCGCGCTGCGCAACGTCCATGACACGGACGCGGCGCTGCGCGAGATGAACCGGGTCACCAAGCCCGGCGGCAAGCTGGTGATCTGCGAGTTCTCCACGCCGACCTGGACGCCGTTCCGCACGGTCTACACCGAGTACCTGATGCGCGCGCTGCCGCCGGTCGCCACCGCGGTCAGCAGCAACCCGGACGCGTACGTCTACCTCGCCGAGTCCATCCGGGCCTGGCCGGACCAGCCCTCGCTGGCCGCCCGGATGCAGGACGCGGGCTGGTCGAAGGTCGCCTGGCGGAACCTGACGGGCGGGATCGTGGCGCTGCACCGGGGGTA
>NZ_JAFLNG010000105.1 GCF_017427025.1 Streptomyces sp. FH025 | reverse complement strand
TGTCAAGTCATAAGCCAAGCGCGATATGGCGGCTTCTGTGCAGCTTAGGTACAGGTTTCGCCTGTACCCGAATGGGCCTCAATGTGGGTGTGTCCGGCCGCGACACCGCCTTCACCGTCACCGACTTCGCCACCGGCCGCACCCGCCTCGCCCACGACGGCGACGAGGCGGTCGAACTCCCCCTGCCCGGGGGGCCACGACCTTTCCGACCTCACCCTGCGCGACGGCCTGCTCGGCTGGACCGAGACCTGGCAGGACAGCGGACAGCAGGTGAGCGCGCCGACCGTCTACCTCTGATCTTGGCCAGTGCTCCGGCCTTCGGGGCGGGGGTGAAGGCCGTCCTTGGGCCGGAGGCGCGAAGCGCCAAAGGGCTCTGCGTCTTTTGTGGCGGCGGTCAGACGGGGCGCTGCTGGTTCTCGATGTCCCGCTTGACGACGGTCAGGGGTGCCCCGCGGCACGATCCGGCGAAGTAGGAACCGGACCAGATCCGCCCCACAGGTACCGGCGGACGTGGGCGTCGTACTCCCCCCAGGCGGAGCCCCGGGAGCTGACGCCCTTGAGGGAGTTGACCAGCTGGGAGAGCTGGACTTTGGGCGGGTAGTACACAAGCAGGTGTGCGTGGTCCTGTTTTCCAGTGAACGGCTTCAGCTCGGCCTCGAAGTCGGTGCGGACCTCCCGCGTGATCTCTTCGGTGCGGGTCGGCATGGCGCCGGTGAACGTCTTCCGCCTGTACGTGGTGACGAAAACCAAGTGAACGTGCAGGTTGTGGACGACATGGCGCCCGGTTCTGACATCGGGACCAGGGTTCCAGCGTGGTGACATAGACCAATGCCAGGCTCTCGACCGTGAGTCACGACGCACTGGTCAAGCGGCAGTTCGGGCATCGCGCTCGGCTCGCGCTGTCGCCTGCCGAGGTGTTGAAGACCGACGATCAGGCGCACGCGGCCCGCACCATGTGGAACCTGCTGCACGCCTGGTGGCAGATGATGCCCAGGCAGATGCGGACTCTCGCGAACGCGGACGCCGCGATCCGTCAGGCCCGCAAGGACATCGACTTCCTGGCCGCCCTGCCCGCGCAGGCCGCGCAAGCGGTGCTCAAGACGTACTTCCAGGCATGGAAGAACTGCTGGGACGGCCGCGCCGACGCCCCGAACTTCAAGAGCCGCCCCCGCACGGTGATGTCCGTGGACATCCCGCAGGGCCGGGACCTGAACATCACCCGCGTGCACCGACGCTGGGGCATGGTCAACATTCCCAAGGTAGGACGGGTCCGCTTCCGGTGGACCAAGGACCTGCCCGTGGACAAGCACGCACACGCGCAGAACCGGATCACCGGCGCCCGGCTGGTCAAGGACGCGCTCGGCTGGCACATCGCCTTCCGCATCCAGACCCTTCAGAACAAGCCCGAGCCCCACCAGGGGCCGGACATCGGCATCGACGTGGGCGTCACCGTGCCCATCGCCCTCTCCAACGGCGAAACGTACGAGCACGACGAATGGCTGACCGGCAAGGAGAAGACCAAGCTCCTCAACTTGGAGCAGCGCGCCGCGCAGCGCAAGCGCCACCGCAAGCCCGGCGAGCGCACCAGCCGCCGACTGCACCACACCTACGACCAGATCGCGGGACTGCGCGCGAAAGCCAAGCGCCGGGCCCTGGACTGGCAGCACCAGACGACCACCACCATCGCCCAGACGTACGGCGCCGTCGTGGTCGAAGCACTCACCATCACGAACATGGTCAAGTCCGCCAAGGGAACCACCGAGAAGCCGGGGAAGAACGTCACCCAAAAGTCCGCGCTGAACCGCTCCATCAGCCAGGAGGCATGGGGCCGCACGGTGACCATGCTAACGTACAAGACCGCCCAGCACGGCGGCACCCTGCACAAGGTCCCCGCCCCCGGCACCTCCCAACGCTGCTCCGCGTGCGGCTTCACCACGCCCGGCAGCCGGGAGTCCCAGACCGTGTTCGTGTGCAAGAACCCCGACTGCGGCTGGTCGGGCAACGCCGACCACAACGCGGCCCGCAACGTCTTGCACCTGTACCGGATGGGCCTCGCGCTCAACCCGGCTGCCGGAAGGGCAGTCGAAAGGCGCGCGAAACGCGTCAAGCCCGCTACCGCAAGGTAAGCAGGAATCTCCCGGCCTCAGCCGGGAGAGCACTTCAATCCATCGCCACAGGGAAGATCACCGCCCAGTACCCCGTCCGACGCCGTGCCCGGGGCCTCCTCCACCCTCCTGGCCGGCGGGCGCCTGCTGTGGGTCGAGCCCCCGGCCTCCCGCGACGGCCACAGCACCATCCGCTCCGGCGCCACGGACGGCTCCGGCGCCGTCGACCTGCTGCCCGCCAGCGCCCCCGACGCCCCGCGCTACACCCGGCTGACCGCCTCCGACCAGGCCGTCACCTTCACCAACGGCAGCGACCGCCCCACCGGCGGCTGGACCAACGCCGCCCTGCCCAAGCTGTGGCAGATCCCCCTGACCGGCGGCACCCCGCAGCGCGTCTCCTGCAACCGCGGCGGCCAGTACGACGCCACCGCCGACCGCGGCACCCGTGTCCTGTGGCTGGACTCCACCACCGGCCGCACGAACCTGGCCACCCGCGAACACCCCGCCGGCACCTGCTGACGACCCGCCACCCACCCCTGCCGCCGCCCGGCCCACCCGGGCGGCGGCGGCCTGTGGTCAGCCGATCGGGTTGCCGGGGTCGTCCAGCCACGGGTGGTGCTCACCGGCGGCGGTCACGGTCATGCCGAACCGGGTGAGGTCCGGCCTGCCGCTGCGCACCCACCAGGCGTGGGCCGCCGTCACCTCGTCCCACAGGTCGCGGGGCCCGGACTGGGAGACGGCGTGCCCGCCGTCCCAGTCGGCGAAGCGGCAGTGGGCGTAGGACACCCCGTCCCACACCTCGGCGCGTCCGGTGCCGAACCGGTCGTAGCCCGCCCACACGTTCTGGCGGAACAGGTCCGGCATCCGCAGGCCGATCGCGAACGCGGCGTGCGTGTGCTCGGCCACGGCGGCGGGGTCGAGACCGGACGCCCCGTACCGGATGTCCTCGACGTCGAACGCGCCGCTGTCGGGCCGCTGGCCGCGCACCCACATGAACGCCACGTCCTCGACGAACGGACCGCTCGCCGACCGGCCGTCCCCGGCGACGGTGAGCCGCAGCAGGCCCCCGTTGCACAACGGCGTGCCGTACGGGACCAGGATCACCCCGCCCGGCTCGCACTGCCCGATCAGCGTCCCGGGCAGCCGCCGAACGGCGGCCGTCAGGTGCACCCGCTGGAACGGCGCCCGCTCCGGGTGACCGAGCATGCCGTCACCGGACAGGACGGCGGGGCGCAGCCCGGCGGCGTGGAGCTTCTCCCGCGCCTGGTCGGCGAGTTCGGGGTCCAGCTCGATGCTGGTCACGTTCTCGGCGCCGAGCCGGTGCGACAGCAGGGCCGCCGTCCAGCCGGTCCCGGTGCCCACGTCGAGGACCCGCATGCCGTCGGTGGCGCCCAGGTGCCGGAGCATCCGGGCGACCACGGTGGGCATGGAGCTGGACGAGGACGGGGTCGCGCCGTCGCCGTAGAGCCGCGTCACCAGGGGCAGGTCGGCGGTGACCAGGGCGTCCCACCGCGCGGGCTCCTTCGCCCGGTCGATCCACTCACCGTCGTGGAAGACCCGCTCCGGGGTGAACAGGGCGCGCGGGACGGCGCGGAACGTCCGCTCCCAGTCGGCCGACAGCGCCCCGGATTCGCGAAGCGTGTCGGCGAGTTGGTTCCAGCCCATGGCATCTCCTACGGCTTCGAGGGCTTGGGCAGGTTGGTCGGCGGGGCGTCGCGCTGGCCATCGTGCGGGGCGGTGTCGGGCTTGCCCGAGTGGCCGCCGCCGCTGCCCCCGCCCGCCTTGCCGGGACCGTCGCTCCCCGGTCCTCCGCCATGCTTTCCCATCTCGTCTCCTTGGCGTTCCGTGCTGAAATGACAATCGTCAAATTGCCTGCCCCGTACCAGAGTTAGCTCAATCCGGCGTGCTCCAGGCCACCGGTTGACGTCCGAGCCGTGCGGTGCTGCGGAACCCGCCCCGGCCGTCCTTCCCCAGACGGCCGGGGCCCTACTTCGACGGGTCGGCGGGCGGGTTGGGGTTGCCACTCGATTCCTGCTGGGGCATCTCGTCCTCCTCGGTGGGGGTGAGCGCCGGAATCTCGCCCGGCGGCGGCATGGTGGGGTGCAAGGGCGCCCGGGTCGGCCCCCGGGATCCACGACCGCGTTGGCCGCGCCAACGGCCCTGCTCGCTGGGTTGGACCGTGCCGCTCATGACTGTCCTCTCGTGTGCTGTGGGCCAACCATCGTGGCGCGATCCTCGCGGGCGGCGCCGGAATTCGGCCGGGTTGCCGGCAGCCGATCAGCTACGGGGGCCGGCCTCGGCCGCCAGCCGGGTGGCGCGCAGCTGTTCGCGCCACCGCTGTTTCGCCGCCGCCTTCGCCCGCCGCTGGGCCTGTCCGGAGGCGGCGGCCGCCTGGAGGCGGGGCAGGTCGGCGGTGAGGAGGAGGGGGCGGTGGTCGGAAAGGTCCTCATATCCCCGGAGTACCTGGAAGTTGGCGATGGCCTCGGCGGTGGCGGGGTCGGCGTAGGCGCGGTCGATGCGCAGTTCACCGCCCTGGCCGGCAGCGCCGGGCGCGTAGCCGGCGGTCGGCGCAAGGGCCGTGGGGGTGCCGATCCGCTTGGCCAGGTCGACGTACCCGGCGGTGGTGAGGGCCTCGTCCGCGCGGTGGTCGGGGACGCGGCCGATGCCGTGGACGTAGTAGGTGCGGTCGTGGAAGTGCGCCCGGTCGCGGATGCCGGTGAGATCCGGTTCCTCGCCGACGGCGGGCTCGTTGAAGTCGCCGAACACCATCACGCGGCCGTGGGCCTGGATCACCCGGCTGAACCACTCGGCTTCGATCTGGCGCAGGGTCGGCCCGTAGAAGCAGGCGTGATGGCCGACGACGACGATGCTGCCCGGCGCATCCCGGATGCCGACCTCGACGTTGACCATCGGAATGCGCGGGGCACGGGTGTGCTCGCCCGTGTGCTCACGCAGGACGGTCAGGGGGCCGCCGGGCCGGACGAAGACCGCGTTGCAGTGCGGGGTGACCTCGGTGCCGGCGCCGACGTAGCCGTCCATGCCGAGCGCGTCCTCGACCAGTTCGACCTGACCGGGCTGGAGCTCCCCGAGCACCAGCAGGTGCAGGTCGAGATGGGTGAGGACGCGGCAGAGCTCCGGCAGATCGGCGCCGCGCTCGGTGGTCCAGAACAGGATGCGGGCCGTCACGAGACCCTCCCGGGGTTCGGCTGGTTGGGCGACGCGCAGTGCTCGACGACCGCCGTGTAGGGGGTGAGGTCCTCCAGGAACCGGCCCTCGGCGTAGCGCCCGCAGACGGGGCACACGCCCCACTCCGTGCGCGGTTCGGCCTCGGGGACGCTCACTCGGCGGCCCGCCGGGCCTCGGGACCGGCCTGGTAGGTGGCGAGCAGCACCTGGCCGCTGATCCACTCCCGGGCGGCCGACTCGGAGCCGAACCGGAGGGCTACGCCATCCTCGACGACCTCGGCGTCAGTCCAGCTGTCCAGGACCGCCCACCTCTCAGGCGCGCCACGCGACGCACGGTGCACCTGCTGGGGCGCGTACCGGGCTGCGACGCGCTGGCGGCAGGTCAGGCCGTCGCCGTACCGGACCCGCACGACAGCGTGGCCGCAGCCACCGTCCAGGGTGAGCGTAAAGTCCGTGGCCTCGTCCCCGTTCATGAGGCGCTCCAGGTCGGCCGTGGATCCGCTCCCCAACAGCCGCTCCATCGCGCCCAGCTGGTACTCGCCGATCGGCAACGCCCGCACCGCCTGCCAGAGCGCCTCCAGGGCCTCAAGAGCGCGCGCGGTCACCGGTTCAAGGTGCCCGTCGATCGACACGGTGAGGGGCTCGGTGATCATCTGGCTACTCTCCTTCGAGCATCCTGGGTGGGCTGCGACGGCCCAGCCGAGCGGGGCCTGACCAGGACTTGTCGGCGTGTAGACATGGCCGGCCGGGACGAGCGGCGACGACGGTGTACCGGCGCACCCGCAGGTGCAGCACCGGCGCCCGTGCAGCTGCTCGTCCGTGAGCCCAGCCGCCGACGGGTAAACCCGCCCGGCAGCAGAGCGACCAAGTGGTCTGCCATGGCGACGACCGTAGGGAGGCTGCGGCGTGGGCCTCAACGAGTGTGCGGAAACTTGCGGATGGTCACCCGATCGCGTCGATGGCAGACGTGATCAGCGACCGGGCCTGCGAGCCGTACACCGCGAGACCGGACAGCTCTGCGAACGCCTTGGCGTACTCGTGGATCTCGCCGGGCTGCGTGACAGTGAGGTGCGCGGAGACCAGCTCCACGTTCACCTGGGCCTCGTCGTAGATGGTGAAGGACTCCACCGGCCATCCCCCGCCGCGCACCCTCCCCAGCGGAATGATCCCCAAGCTGACAGAGGGCGTGGCCGCTACGGCGATCAGGTGGCCCAGCTGCGCGACGGTGATCTCAGGGCTGCCGATCACCGTCCGCAGAACCCACTCCTCGACCAGCACGGCGAACCGGTGCCGACCGGTGTGCAGCATCTTCTGCCGGTCCATCCGGACGACGACGGCCTCCGTCACGTCGTCCGGAACTTCCCTCAGGGCGACGATGGTCTCAAGGACGGCCCGGGTGTATGCGGGTGTCTGAAGCATCCCGGGAACCACCCAGGACTGGTACATGCGGAACCATCTGGTGCGCTCAAACAGCGGGAGGACGGCCTCCTGGGCCCGCTTGAGTCCTGGTCGTTCGAGGCGGCGCCACTCGACGTAGGCGCCCTCGATTCCCCGGGCGGCGGCGAGCAGGTCCTCCGTCTCGTGGGGGACGCCGCAGTGCGTAGTCCATGCCCTGATATCCGCTGGTGACGGGGTCATGTGACCGTTCTCGATGCGTGAGCACTTCGACTCGTGCCAGCCCGTGAGACGGGCCAGTGCGCGGGCGGTCAGGTTCGCTTCCTTCCTGATCTCACGCAAACGCAGGCCCAGCGCTTGCCGGGCCTGCTGCACACTTGAGACTGCGGAGTTTGACATGGGTGAGGGTCAGGCTGGCTCGTACGCCTCGTGCGGGGTCGCCCGCTCCCACACAGCTTCGAACGCGGCAGCGCACAGCCGCGCAACGACCGGGTCTTCTGTTACCTCATGGTCGACGAAGTCACCGTTGCCGGTGAAATGGTTGATGAGGACTGTCCGGTCGTCGAACAGCCAGAAGTCGTTCCCGGGCAGCGCCAGGTCCGTCGCGCGCCGGCGGGGCAACCATCGGACCTGTTCACCGACCGCGGTGCTGTGTACGTCGGTGATGTCGTACTCGAAGCGTACGTAGTCGCTCACCGGCTCCGAGACGATCCGGGCCCGCCTGACTCCGACGCCCCGCCCCGTGGTGCTTGCCATCAGTGCGAGCCACGGGCTCTCTGCGCGCCCGGATGTCTCGACGTCGCCAGCCTTCCAGGCGGTGTACATCGGGTCGTCCAGCATGTAGGCGTCGCGCATCTCCAGGTGGACGGCCGACCGCCGGCAGGCCGCGAAGAGCTGATCAAACGGCGCGAGGCTCAAGGCCGTTGACCTCCGGGAAAAACTGCATCATGCGCTGGGGGAACTCGACGACGTCCTCGTTGCTGGGCAGGTCCAGCTGCACCCGACGCTCCTCGTCCAGCACTTTCCAGCCCTGGATGAGGTAGTTCCCCGTCTCGTCGTCGTAGTAGAGCGTCGGAGACTTCCCCTCGGGGCTGTTCGGGTCCTGCCCCAGCTTGTGCAGTGCCATGGTGGCTCCCTATGACTGGTCGGTGATCCCGCTGGCACACCAGCTTGCAGGCCGTCGCACGTGGCGCACAGGAGTTTGCGGAAACTTGCGAGCACGATTTCGGCCGCAGCCGGTACCAGCCCGACCAGGACGGCGTGTGGCGGTGGACCGGCGGCACTTCCTGAACAGCACGAAGCGCCCCCGCCCGGCCCTCCCGAAGGAGAGCTGAGCGGGGGCGTGCGTACCGACAGGAACGCACCCGCAGGCAGGGCGTGCACGGGGTGTGCGGGGCCCGCACACGGCGTGCGGAAGCCCCCTCCGTGCCTCCCCGGGCGGCCACCGGTCGGGTTGTCTGGAGAGTGCCCCGGCCGGGCGCATCCCCATCCCGATCCTCACCCGGAGGAGAGTGCGTCATGAGTGCAGCCCTGCTCGACCGTCCCGAGACCCCGAACGTGGCCCACGACATCCCTCAGCCCGGTAACGTGCCGGACAACGACCGGACCGCGTCCGCCGTGTCGCGCCCGGTCTGCGGGTCGGGCTCCACCTACCAGACCATGGACGGCCGTTGGGGCTGCACGGTGTGCGGTTCCAGCTGGGGCTGAAACAGCCAGGAGGGCAGCCGGCATGTCGATCTGCGCACGGTGTCGCACCGCTGAGGCGGCAATTGAGGATCTCGACGTGCAGCCGCCGCAGCCCTGGTGCCTCGGATGCGCCATAGCTCTCGTGCGAGCCGGTGACCCAGTGATCAACTACCGCCCGCTCGGCGGCCCCGACGAGTACGGGCGCGTGCTCGCCGGCGGCAGCACTCAGGTGCTTCCATTCCGCCGGCAGACATGACGAACGCCCCCGCTCAGCCCTCCCGAAGGAGAGCTGAGCGGGGGCGTGGCGGTTCGGCGGGAGGCGAGCGCAATGACCGCGGCCACGGTAGCGACAACCGTTGTTCGTCACCACATTCCGCCGTGACCGGGCGTGGTACGGAGCATGCCTGGCACTGGGGAGAACTTCACACCGTCGCTGGGCTGCCGTTGAGGCGCGACGCCCCCCACCGGCGGCTCCTGGTGGACGCCCCGGCCGCACTGGACTGACGGCGGCACCGGTCGCGCCGAGGTCTACCGTGACACCTACTACGACGCGCCCGACGGCAGCCTGCTGCACAACGACCGTGAACTGCGGATCGCCTGCTCGCCACGCTCGTCCGCGTCCCCGAACTGGGCGCAGCGTTCATCGAGGTCGAGACCACCGCCGACGACCGGGACGGACTCGGCCCGGCACTGACCACGGTTCGGGCCGTGCTGGCCGAACTCGGGATCGGTGACGACGACTTGACGGCCGAGCTGTACACGGACGCGGTGGCGGCGGCACGCTCCTGACCCGCATGTACCTCCCAGGCGTTCAGGCGAGCACTCTCCTGCGCATGAGGAGGAGCCATCCGGTGGCCAGGGCCGCGACGGCTTCGGCGACGGCGGCCACCTGCTTGCTGGTGAACCAGACCGGTTCGTACATGTTGGGCAGCGGTCCGAGCGGCCCGACGTCGACGTAGCGGTACAGCAGCAGCGCGGCGAGGCCGCCGGCGGCCACGAGGAAGGCGAACGCGATGGTGGACCTGCGGGGCCACACCACCAGCAGCAGCGCCGCGAGCGCCGCCAGAGCGGCTTCGATCCTGAACAGGTCCCCCTGGCTCACGGAGTTCACCACCGCGTCATACCCCTCGGCGAGGTCGGCGTGGACGTAGGCGTCGACGGCCAGCCCTGCGGCCGCCAGCCATCTGAGCAGGGTGCGGCCGGGTGATCCGGCGATATCCGACCGACGGAACGGCATCATCTCCACCTCGCAGCAGCCAAAACGCAGGCCCCACGTCACCTACCAGTGTGCGCCTGTCCGTGCGGATGGGAACGCCGAGATGCCCGCCCCGCAGCGCGGGGGCTACGTTGGAGGAAAGGCCCTGCGTAAGCCGACACACGTTGGGTGGGCATCATGACTGAGAGATCACGCAGGCAGACCAAGAGCAACGACCACGCGCGCCGTCGGATCGCGAGACCCCTGGTGGCCGCCGCCGTCGCCGCGGGGCTCGGCGCGCTCGGCGCCTGGAGCCCGGCCGCCGCGCCGTCGCAGGGGGTGGCCGCGACCGCGGTGTCGCAGACGGTCCTGACGTCCGCGCCCAGAGCCCTGGCGGCCGCGACACAGTCCGTCACCATCGCGAACTTCGCGTTCTCGCCCGGCACGCTCACCGTCAGCAAGGGCACCACCGTCACCTGGACCAACAACGACACCGACACGCACACGGTGACCAGCAGCGGCGGCGGCCCGCTCAACTCCTCGCCGCTGGCCAAGGGCGCCTCGTACAGCTACACCTTCACCACGGCCGGGACGTTCGCGTACATCTGCTCGATCCACCCCTTCATGCACGGCACGGTCGTCGTGCAGTGAGCAGTAGACCGCCAGTAGACCGCCGCGAAGGAGACCGCATGGGCCACCTGACGCATCGTCAACTCCGCTGACGCCACTCGGCCTTGCCGGGGCGGCGGTGTGCCGTGCCGTCCAGGAGCGCGAGCACCTCGCGCACCGCCGCGTGTCCGGCCCTGCGGTAGGAGCGCTCGCCGGTGTCCACGGCGTGCACCGTGGTGCGGTGCACCACCAGCGCCAACGCGACCACCGCGCCCGGCAGTCGCTCGGCCAGCTCCTCGCGCACGCCCTGCGCCAGTGCCGCATGGTAGTGGGCGAGTTCCTCGGGCGAGGCCGGGTCGCCGTGCACGGTGGCGCCGGGGGCGGCCTCGACGCACACCCCCTCCTCCCAGGGCTCGAAGTCCACGACGGCGTCCGCGACGTCGCTCGGGCAGCCGGCCTGGAACACGTAGCGGGCCCGCACGCCGCGCACGGGGCGCGGCGGGAAGAGCGCCGGCCCCGGGGCGGCGGGCGTCACGCGTGCTCGATCTCCACCGAGGTGAGCGTCACGGGCTCCACCGGGCGCTCGCCCTCGGTGGGGGCGGAGGCGATCGCGTCCACCACGGCCTTGGAGGCGGCGTCGGCGACCTGGCCGAAGATGGTGTGGCGGCGGTTGAGGTGGGCGGGGGTGCCGACCGTGATGAAGAACTGCGAACCGTTGCTGTTCGGGCCGGAGTTGGCCATGGCCAGCAGGTAGGGCCGGGTGAAGAACAGCTCCGGGTGGAACTCGTCCGCGAAGGCGTAGCCCGGGCCGCCGGTGCCGGTGCCGGTGGGGTCGCCGCCCTGGATCATGAAGCCGGCCACCACCCGGTGGAAGACGGTGCCGTCGTAGTACGGGCCGCTGCCCGCCTCGCCGGTGCGCGGGTCGGTGTACTCCCGGGTGCCCTCGGCGAGTTCGGCGAAGTTGCGGACCGTCTTCGGCGTGTGGAACGGGAACAGTTCCAGCCGGATCGGGCCCGCCGTGGTGTGCAGGGTGGCGAACCGGGCGTTGGCCACGGGTGACTCCTCGGGGTGGTTCGGTGGTCGGTGCTCGGGTGGGCATCCTGGCACAGCCCGGGGCACGCGGCCGAACCGGCGCCCGGCCGGCCACCGCCCGCCCGGGTGACGGGTGGACGGCGGCCGGCCGGGCGCGAGGTGTCAGCTCTCGGCGGAGCGGCGGCGGGAGACCACGACCGCGGCGGCACCGGCGACGAGCGCCGCGGCGGCGCCGCCGGCCTCCCAGCCGAGCCCGTCGGTGCCGGTGGCGGCGAGCGCGCCGGAGCGGGGGGCGGTGACCCCGGCGCCCGCACCCGTGCCCGTGCCGGTGCCGGTGGTCTCGGTGAGGCCGGCGGGCTGGACGCTCTGCTGCTGCCCGCCCTGGTCACCCGAGTTACCGGAGTTACCCGAGTTACCGGAGTTGCCCTGGCCGCCCTGGTCGCCCGGCTTGGCGGCGGCGGACTCGTCCTCGGCGCGAGCCTTGGCCCAGCCCTCCTGGAGGAAGGCCGTGATGGCAGCGTCGTCGCCCTCCAGCGCGGCCAGGGCGGCCTTGCGCACGGCCGCCCCGCCGGTCTCGGCGATCTGGGAGACCTTCACCCGGTTGTCGCTGGCGCGCAGCTTGGGCAGCTCGACCTCCAGGAAGCGGGCCACGTCCTCCGCGGTGCCGTCGAGCGCCTTCTGGGCGGCCTCGGTCACGTGCGGGCCGGTGTCCTTGTTGGCCAGGATGACCAGGACCGCGACGCGGTTGTCCTCGGCCTGGGCGCGGGGCCATTCTTCCTTGAGGAACTTGAGGATCGCCGCGTCGTCGCCGTCCATCGCCCGGCCGGCCGCCTCGCGCACGGCCCGGCCGCCGGAGGACAGGAGCTGGGCGACCTTCACCCGGTTGTCGTCGGCGCGCTGCCTGGGCAGTTCGACCTCCAGGAAGTGCCGCAGGTCGGCAGCGGTGCCCTGGAGCGCCTTCTGACCCGCCTCGCGCACGCCGCGCCCGGTCTCCTTGTCGGCCAGGATCCGCTCGATCTCGGCGCGGTCCTCGTCCTCGGCGCGGGCGGTGTACTGGCCGGTCTTCAGGAACTCGGTGATCGCGGCGTCGCCGGCCAGCAGGGCGGCCTTGGCGGCCTTCTGCACGGCCGGGCCGCCCGTGCTGAGGATCTGGAAGACCTTCACCCGGTTGTCGACGGCGCGCTGCTCGGGCAGTTCGACGTCCAGGAAGTGCCGCAGGTCGGCGGCGCTGCCCTGGAGCGCCTTCTCGCCCGCCTCGCGCACCCCGGGTCCGGTCTCCTTGTCGGCCAGGATCCGCTGGATCTCGGCGCGGTCGCGCTGCTCCTGGCTGCCGGTGCCCTCGGTGGCGCCCGAGCCGCTGCCCTCGGTGGTGCCCGCCCCGGCGTCCGGTGCGGCGTCCGGCGCCGAGCCCGAGCCGGTGTCAGGCCCGGAGACCCCGGCCGGCTGGGGGGCGTCGGCGGCCGAGGCCACCGAGGGGAAGAGGACGGCGGGGGCCAGGACGGCGGCCGCGACGACGGCGGACACCCGGGGCAGCTTCATGCGGCAGGACCTTCTTGGTGCGAAGAGATCTTGAATGCCCCACAGCATAGATCTTCTTTTACACTTTCCATACCAAATATTTGCACACGGTCAACAGCGCCCGCCCGGCGGCGTGTTGTGCCTCCGCACCACTGCGTGGCAGAGGGATCGTGCCTGTTGTCAGTGGGGTGTGGCATGTTGATCGCGACAGGTCGGGGAGGGGGTGTTCGTCGTGCAGTTGCGGTACTCGTTCCGGCTGTATCCGAATGGGCCTCAGCGTTCCGCTTTGGCCCGCGCGTTCGGGTGCTCCCGTGTGGTGTACAACGACGCGCTGCGTGTGCGTGAGGAAGCCCGTTCGGAGGGTCTTCCCTTCGTCACCTCCGCCGAGCTGTCGAAGCGGCTCACGGCGTCGAAGCTAACGCCCGAGCGGGCGTGGCTCGCCGACGTTTCGTCGGTGGTCCTGCAGCAGTCGCTGCGGGACTTGGAGGCCGCCTACCGGAACTTCTTCGACGGCTTGAAGGGCAAGCGCCCGCGTACGGGAGCGCCCCGGTTCAAGTCCCGCAAGGACAGCCGTCAGGCCATCCGCTTCACCGCGAACGCCCGCTGGTCGATCACCCCCGGCGGTGACCTCGCGTTGCCGAAGATCGGCGACGTGCGCGTGACGTGGTCCCGTCGGCTGCCGTTGGCTCCGTCCACGGTGACCGTGGTCAAGGACGCCGCCGGAAGGTACTTCGCGAGCTTCGTCGTGGAGACCGACCCGACCGCCGACCTGGCCCGGATGCCCGACACGGACGACGTCATCGGCATCGACCTCGGACTGACCCACTTCGCCGTCCTCTCCGACGGCCGGAAGATCGACAGCCCCCGCTTCCTGCGCCGCGCCGAGAAACGACTGAAGAAGGCGCAGAAGGCCCTCAGCCGCAAAGCGAAAGGGTCGAAGAACTGCGACAAGGCCCGTGTCAAGGTTGCCCGTGCTCACGGCCGGGTAGCCGATGCGCGGCGCGAGTTCCACCACCAGCTGTCCACCAGGCTGATCCGTGAGAGCCAAGCGGTCGCCGTGGAAGACCTGGCGGTCAAGGCACTCGCCCGCACGCGCCTGGCCAAGTCCGTGCACGACGCCGGATGGTCGGCGTTCGTCACCATGCTGGAATACAAGGCCGCCCGGTACGGGCGCACGTTCCACCGCATCGGCCGCTTCGAACCGGCCTCTCAGGTCTGCTCGAACTGCGGCGTCAAGGACGGCCCCAAGCCCCTCCATGTCCGCGAATGGACATGCGGGGCGTGCGGAACCGCCCTCGACCGGGACATCAACGCGGCGCTCAACGTCGCCAAGGCCGCCGGACTGGCGGTGCCAGCCTGTGGAGCGCAGGTAAGACCGGAACGGGTTCCGGCACAGCGCGGCGAAGCAGGAACCCACCGAGACGGTCAGCCGACCGTGGCAGGAATCCCTGGCCCTTGAGGGCGGGGAGCGGAAGTCAACAGTTCGACCGGCCCTTCGTCGTGGACTCCTCCGCGTACGAGACGGCGTTCACCGTCCGGGCCACCCCGCTGGAGGAGCAGCTCGCGGCGACCGTCGCCTGGTGGCGCGAGCGGCTGAGGGGGCCCGCGGGGCGGTAGACCTCCAGCAGCTGGGGCAGGTCAGGGTGCTGGTGCTCCGGCCAGGACTTCCACCTCGCCCGTGTCGAGCGAGTAGTAGGCGCCGACCACGGCGAGGGCGCCCTTTTCCACGAGCGGGGCCAGGTCCTGGTTGGAGCGCAGATCGGTCGCGGTCAGGGTGACCTGGGCGCGGGCCATGGTCTCGACCGGGTCGGCGCCGCCCTCGCGGAGTGCTTGTTCGTAGGCCGGGCGCAGGGCGTCGGCGATCGCCTGGAGGTTGCCGGGCAGCGTCTTGCCGTCACGAAGGGACTCGTAAGCGGCCTTGACGGCGCCGCAGCGCTGGTGCCCGAGGACCACGATGAGGGGGGTGCCGCTGGTCATGGGCCCGTACTCGACGGAACCGGTGACCACCGGGCCGAGCGCCTGCCCGCCCGTGCGCATCACGTAGAGGTCGCCCAGGCCGGTGTCGAAGAGGAGTTCGGGCGGCACCCGCGAGTCGATGCAGGAGAGGATGGACCCGAAGGGCTCCTGTTCCTGGGCCACGAGCTGGCGCCGGTTCGGGTCCCGGTCGGGGTGGTGGAGGTCTCCGCTGACCCAGCGCCTGTTGCCTTCCATCAGCCTCGTGAAGGCCGCGGCGGGCGTGGTGGGCTGTGCCGGCGGCGACGTGCCGGTCGTCGCCGGGTCCGCCCTCGTCGACGCGCACCCCGCGAGTGCGGCCGCGGCGCCGGCGAGTCCGCCGACGAACAGTGCCCTACGACTCGGGTGTTCGGCCCTGTCCATCGGATGTTCCCCTCGACGCCGCTCGGACCCGTCCCGGTGTCACGTCCCGGTGGTCTTGACCAGGCCGATTGTTCAGCGCGGTACGGGTGCCCCGGCGGCAGGCGCAAGCGGGCGCGGGCCGCATTGCCGCGAACGGCCCACGCGGCCCACGCGGCCCACGCGGCCCGCTCGGGCGGCGGTACGGGCCCCTGGTGCCGGGGCCCGTACGGCCTCACTCCTCGCCGGCCCGCGCCTTCGCGCCTTCCGCGGCCCGGTATCCGGCCGGCACGCCCTCGACGACGATCCCGTCGGCGACCATGTTGCGGGTGCGCAGCGGCAGGATCTCCTGGTAGGCGGGCGAGTCGTACCAGGCGCGGGCCCGTTCGTAGTCGGGGAACTCGATGAGGACGGAGCCGACCTCGCCCCAACTTCCTTCCAGGGTCTCGAACTTGCCGCAGTGGATGAGGAAGCGCCCGTCGAAGGGGTCGAGGGTGGCGTCGATGCGTTCCAGGTACTCGGCGAGGTCGGGGCCGAACTCGGCGGAGTGGATCTGGGCCATCACGTAGGCGGTCATCGCTGCTCCCGGAGTGGGTCGCGGGGTGGTCGGTGCGCCCGATGGTAGGGGTGGCGGATGCGGCCCGTGGTGTTCGAGTAACATCCACGCAACTCGGACACATGAACGACACAGACGGAGTGGGACGTATGCCGATCGACAGCGGGGACGCGCCACGGGAGGGCGATGTGACGCGGCGCCGGCGACGGGCCCTGGCCCTCGCGGCGGGGGCGTGC
>NZ_JAFLNG010001049.1 GCF_017427025.1 Streptomyces sp. FH025 | reverse complement strand
CAGCACCACGCGGAGGGGGGCACTTCGCTGTGCTGAATGGGGAGGACTGCACGCACATGGATAGGAAATCGGGCGGACGGCGGTTGGCGTAATGGTCTATCGTGCGATCGATCCATTACGCACGATACGGGGGAAGCGCCATGACCACCGCCCACAGCACCGCTCGCACGATCGTCGCCGTCTCCGAGCGGCTGGTGCTGACGCAGCCGCAGGAGGGGGATGTGGAGGCGATGTTCGCCATTCACGGGGATCCGGAGACCAACCGGTACAACCCGCACGGGCCGCAGCGGGACCTCGCGCAGGCGCAGGAGATGCTGGACGGGTTCGTGGCCGACTGGGCGCGGGACGCGGTGGGGTACTGCGCCGTGGCGACGCGGGAGGAGCCGGAGGTGATCATCGGGTACGCCGGGCTCTACCTGTACACGCTGTTCGACGAGCAGGTGTTCAACCTCTACTACCGGTTCCGCCCGTCCGCCTGGGGCAAGGGGTACGCGGCGGAGGCGGCGCGGGCGGCGATGGCCGAGGCACTGCCCCGGTTCCCCGGGGTCCCGGTGACCGCGCGCATCCGGGCGAACAACCTGCCCTCCCGCAGGCTCGCCGGGCGGCTCGGGCTGGTGGCGGACCCGGAGGGGCGGGTCGACGACGAGGGGCAGCTGATCCACCGCATGGCGTGAGCCGAGGATCTCCCGGCCGACGGTCCCCCCGGCCGACAGTCCCGGGCCGAAGATCCCCCGCCCGGGGGAGGGGGATCGCGCCCCGGGCGGAGGCCCTGGCCCGGGCCACGGCGGGACCGTGGAGGGCATGAGGATCGATGAAGGCAGGGTGCGGGCCGGAGCGGCCTGGACCGCCGTGGCGGCGACGGTGCCGTATCTGACGCTCAAGCTGCTGTGGCTGACCGGGCACCCGGTGGGGGCGGACGACCCCGAGGAACTGGACCGGCTCTGGCTGGTCAACCTGCTCACCTTCGGCATGGACGCCATCGCGGTGGCCCTCGCCCTGGCCTTCGTACGGCCGTGGGGGCGGCGGGCGCCGGCCGGGCTGGTGGCGTTCCCGATGTGGGTGGCGACCGGCCTGCTCGGCACCATCCTGGTCGCGCTGCCGCTGGTCCTGCTGAGCACCCTGCTGCTGGGGCCGGAACACAGCGACCGGCACGACGACGGCAAGGGCCTCGGCAGCTGGGTCTTCTTCATGGTGTACGGCGGGTTCACGGTGCAGGGCCTGGCGCTGATCACCGCCTTCGTCCTGTACGCCCGGCGGCGCTGGGCCGGGCTGTTCCGCGAGCGGATCGGCGACCTGCCGCACTCCCCCACCCTGGTCGTGCAGCGCAGCCTCGGCTGCGTCGCGGCGCTGCTCGGCCTCGGGGTCGCGGTGGCCAGGGCGTACTGGGCGGCGGGCGGCGCGGTCGGACTGCCGGTCGCGCTGGCACAGGAGCGGCCCCGGGGCACGGCGGTGATGGACGCGGTGGTCGCGGTGATGGCGGTGGCCGCGCCGGCGGCGCTGCTGGTGCCGGTGTTCCGGATCCGGCCGGGGCGGCGGCTGCTCGGGCCGCTGCTGGTGGCGTGGACGGCGGCCGGTTCGCTGTTCGGCTGGGGCTGCTGGCAGGCGGTGGCCTTCGGCACCACCATGACCAGGGTGACCGACCTGCGGATGGCGGTGCCCGGGCTGCTGCCCCTGGTGCAGACCGCCCAGGTGGTGGCCGGGGTGCTGGTGCTGGCGGTCGGCGCGGTGGCACTGACCGAGCGGGCGGCCGACGTACGGACCGCCGACGTACGGACCGCCGCCGTGCAGACCGCCTCCGTACGGAGGGTT
>NZ_JAFLNG010001048.1 GCF_017427025.1 Streptomyces sp. FH025 | reverse complement strand
CGGGCGGAGGCGAAGGAGGCCCGGGCCGCGGCGCAGGAGGCGTTCTACGAGCTGGAGGAGACCCAGCGCGAGCTGCAGCTGGCGGTGGAGACCGTCCGCGCGGCCGAGGAGGACGCGACGGCGCGGCGGGCGCTGGCCGAGCTGCCGGCGATCTCCGGCCGGGTCGAGCAGGTCACCGTGAACTACCTCGGTGCCCTGGACGCCCACAACCTGGACAGCGAGAGCCTGGACGCGGGCGCGGCCGCGCGGGCCAAGCGCCTGCTGGAGGACGTGAAGGGCCAGCTGGGCTCCGCCCGCGCCGAGCTCGCCGACTTCCTGCGCCGCCTCCAGCCCACCCTGCAGCACGCCGAACAGCAGCTGATGCGGGTCACCCCGGCCGTCGAGCAGGCCAAGCGAGCGCTGCTCCAGGCCACCACCACGCTGGACGAGGTGCGCGGCGCCGGTCTGCGGGCCGACGACCTGGCCTCCCGGCTGGCCGAGCTGGCGCCCGAGCTGGGGCGGCTGAACGAGGGCCCGGCCCGGCACGGCGTGGCCGCCACCCTTCAGCGCGCCGACACGGTGCGCCAGCGCGCCGAGGCGATCACCGCGGACGCGGCGCAACTGCCCGAGCGGGCCCGGGAGCTGGACCGGCGGGTTGCCAGCCTGCGGACCCGCATCCAGGCGCTGGAGACCAAGGCCGCGACGGTCGAGCCCGCGCTGAGCGAGCTGCGCCGCCGGTTCAGCACCGCCTGCTGGCAGGACCTCCAGCGGGTGCCCGAGCAGGTCGCCGAGGCCGGCCGCGCCGCCGAGCGCAAGCTGGCCGAGGCCGCCCGGGCCCGGGACGAGCAGCGCTGGGCGGACGCCACGGCCGCGATCGGCACGGTCCGCGCGCTGCTGGAGACCGCTGACGGCTCGGTGCTCGCGGTGAACGAGCGGCTGCGGCAGCTGAACGAGGTGCAGCACAACCCCGACCGGGAGGTCGAGCGCGCCCGGTTCGCCGTACGGGACGCGCAGCGCCTGGCGATGGCGGGCCGCAGCGCGCCGGACCCTCGGCACGCCGCCCCGCTGGACGAGGCGGTGGCCCGGCTGGACCGCGCGGTGGCCACCCTCCAGGCGGCCGGCCGGCACCCCGACTACTGGTACTTCCTGACCGAGCTGGCGGCGGTGCGGGAGACGGCGGCGCAGGTGATCGGCATGATCCGCGGCGATCTGGGCCACCCGCGGTAGCCCCTTCCTCGGTACGCTGCCGCCATGCCTCGTTACGACTTCCGCTGCCGCTCCTGCGGCGCCACCTTCGAGCTCAGCCGGCCGATGGCGCAGGCCAATGACCCGGCCGTCTGCCCGCAGGGGCACCAGGACACCGTGAAGCTGCTGTCCACCGTCGCCGTCACCGGCGCCGCCGGAGCCGGAGCCGGCGCGCCGCCGCAGGCCGGTGGAGGTTGCTGCGGCGGCGGCTGCTGCGGCTGACCGGTAGGGCCTAGGACACGGCCGCCAGGAACCGACGGACGATCTCCTCCCCCGCCGCCACCCCCGTCTCCGCCAGGGCGGTGACGCCGGGGGCCGTCCACCCGCGGTCGGCCAGCTCGCCGTGCCCCGGCCGCCAGGCCGCGTCCGCCGCGAGCAGCAGGTCGGCGTCCAGCAGCGAGTCGCCCGCCGCCAGCACCGTCGTCGCACCGCTGCGCCGGACGGCCTCGGCGAGCGCGGCGCTCTTGCTGAGCGGCTCCGGCACGGCGTACACCTTGCGGCCCTGGAGCGAGACCCGCCAGCCGCGCTCGGCGCACCAGCCGGTCAGCTCCGCCAGCCAGCCGTCCGGCAGCCGGTCGCGCTCGACC
>NZ_JAFLNG010001047.1 GCF_017427025.1 Streptomyces sp. FH025 | reverse complement strand
CGCCCGCCGCCTCGGCCGCACCCGGCAGGCCACCGCCTACCAGGCCGACGAACGCGAGATCCACCTCGTGAACCTCGCCCTGCACCTGCGCCGCCCGCTGCTGATCACCGGCAAACCCGGCGTCGGAAAGTCCACCCTCGCCTACGCGGTCGCGCACGAACTGGGCCTCGGCCCCGTCCTGCGCTGGCCGATCAGCAGCCGCTCCGCCCTGCGCGACGGCCTCTACGCCTACGACGCCATCGGCCGCCTCCACGAGGCCGGCCTCACCGCCCCGCGGGACGGCGGCGAGCGGCAGCCACCCGAGATCGGCCGGTTCCTGCGCCTCGGCCCGCTCGGCACCGCGCTGCTGCCCTGGCGCACGCCCCGGGTCGTCCTCATCGACGAGATCGACAAGAGCGACATCGACCTGCCCAACGACCTGCTGAACGTCTTCGAGGAGGGCGAGTTCGAGATCCCCGAGCTGCAGCGCCTCGGACCGGGCCCGCAGGAGGTCGCCACCGCCGACCCGGGCCGGACCGCGGTCGTGCGCGGCGGCCAGGTGCGCTGCGCCGACTTCCCGCTGGTCGTCCTCACCAGCAACGGCGAACGCGAGTTCCCCTCGGCCCTGCTGCGCCGCTGCGTCCGGCTGGAGATCCAGCCGCCCACCGAGGACCGACTGGCCGCGATGGTCGCCGCCCACCTGGGCGCCGACGATTCGGAGGACGGCGCCCAACGCGCCGAGCTCATCACCGAGTTCCTGCGCCGCCAGCGCGAGGACGGCGCCGAACTGGCCAACGACCAGCTGCTCAACGCCCTGCTCATGGCCGAACGCGGCCTGTGGGGCAGCCGACCCGGGCGCGGCGTCATCCACGACGTCCTGCTGCGCCCGCTCAACGAGAGCTGAGGCGACGGCGGGTGGGCGGCTTCGGGGTGGACGGTCGGGCGGATGGAGCGAACGGCGCGGTGACGCGGTCGGCGCTGCGGGAGGCGCTGGCCGCGCTGGTCGCGCCCGTGGACGGTGCTCCACGGCCGCAGGACCTCGCGGACGCCCTGTGGATCTCCCGGCTCGCCGGTCTCGCGCCCGTACCCGCCGCCGATCCGGTGCCACTGGCGGCCCCGTCGGAGCCGGGGGAGCCGGGGGAGCCCGTGGAACCGCCGCCGGGGCGGCCGGGCGATGGCCCGTACCCGTCCGGTCCTCCGCGCCCGGAACCCGGCGTCGAGCCGGATGGCGACCCCGGCCCCGAGCCCGTCCCCAAGGTCGAACTGCACTCCCGCCGCGCCTCTTTCGACGGCGACGACGACGGCGGCGGCGACCGGCGCGCCGCCGGCGCGGGTGCCGTGGGCGCCGAGGTCGTCCAGGTCACCCGCCCCACCGCGCTGCCCGGCGCCCTGGCCATCGCCCGCGCCCTGCGGCCGCTGCGCCGACCGCTGCGCCAACGCCCGGGCGGCCTCCGGCAGTTCCACCTCGACGAGGCGGCGACGGCCGCCGCCACCGCCGAGGCCGGCGTACTGCTGCCGGTCTGGCAGCGGGCCCGGCCCAGGTACTCGGTCGACCTGCTGGTGGACAGCGGCGCCACCATGGCCGTCTGGCACGACCTGGCCGGGGAGTTCGCCACCCTGCTGGAACGCCACGGCGCCTTCGCGGAGGTGCGCACCTGGTCGCTGGACACCGACCGTACGGTCCCGCGCCTGACCCCGTTCCGCCGGCGCCGCCGCCGCAGCAGCACCGAACCATCACCTGCCGACCCACCGTCCGCCGCCTCCGGCCGCACCTGGTCCCGCCCGCTCGCCGACCCGCACGGCCGCCGCATCCTGTTCGTGCTCACCGACGGC
>NZ_JAFLNG010001046.1 GCF_017427025.1 Streptomyces sp. FH025 | reverse complement strand
AAGTCGGCCTCGTGCCACCAGAAGGGGCGCTCGGTGCCGATGAGTTCGGAGATGACGAAGGCGGTCGCGGGGATGCCGCGGGCGTCGAGGGCGGGCAGGGCGTGGGTGAGGACGCTCCGGTCGGCGTCGTCGAAGGTGACCAGGACGCTCCGCGGCGGCAGCGGCCGCCGTTCGGTGACGGACTGGAGCACGGCTTCGAGCGAGACCGGGGTGGCCAGCCTCCGCAGCCGGTCGAGCTGGGCGCCGAAGGAGCGGTGGTCGGTGACCCCGTGGTAGGCGAGGACGGCGAGCCGCTGGGCGGCCCGGGCCCGGAACAGCGGCTGTACGGGGGCGAACCGCAGCCATTCGCCCCGCGCGTCCTGCTGTTCCGCCTCCAGGGACGGACGGCGCCGGTCCACGCCGTGGTGGTCGGCCGCGCACCCGGTGGGCGGCGGCAGTGCCCGGACACCGGGGGCGGGCCTGGCACGGGCCGTGGAGATCGATGTGGTGGACTGGGACTGCGGCAACGGTTCCCCCTCGGTCGCCGAGCGGCGTGGCGGTACCGCCGGAGGGCGGAGCCCGGCCTCCGACTCCAGACGGCGGCGGCTCCGCCATCTGGGTATTTCCGGTTCCCGGTGGGGGTCAGACCCGTCCCGGGAACGGCTCCTGGATCACTTGATGCCATTGAGACCGCTGCACCGGGTGGATGGTTGTACCGGGGGGACGAGGATTTTTCGTGGACTGATTGTGGAGCCCGAACACGCGTCCGCAAACCGGGACCACACTCCCGGCGGGCGGTCGCGCAAGGTGCCGGAGGCCTCGCTCCGTGCGAGCTGCCTCCGGGGCCCGTCCGGGGTACCTTGGGCTCATGGCAGATGCGGACCGTGATCATTTGCACTTGCACGGCGCGACCCGGATGGCGCGGGCGTGGAGCGGTTGTGCCCTGGTCACCCACCGTGTTCCGCTGACCGTGGTGGGGCTGGCCTGCCTGGCGCTGGGCATCGTCGTGGCGGTGACCGTTCCGGACAGTGACGGACCGGCCTGGGCGATGGCGGTGGCCGGGTGCCTGGCGGCGGGTGTCCTGCTGCTCGGTCGGATCGCCTTCGGCGTGCTCCGCTACCGGCGGGGTGCCGCGCTCTAGCGGGACCTCCGCGCGGGACCTCCGTGCGGGCTCTCCGTGCGGGCTCTCCGTGCGGGTCCGCCCCGCCGGGACCCCTCCGCCGGGGATTCCCCCGAACGGGGAGTGCGGAACTGCGGAGCGGTGGGTCAGTAGATCGAGTGAAATTGGTCAGATCGACCGAATTTCGTCCTGTCGGACAATCTTCTTCCGCCTTCTTTCGCCATTCCCGGACGGTGGCTTCATCCCCCCTCTACTGTGAATGCGTTCTCGCTGCTCGAAGCGCCGTGGAGGGGGAGCGATGAGCGGCAGACCGGATCTCACCGTGTCCGCCTCATGAAACGCGGTGGCGACCTCGCCCTCGCCGCCCTGGCCGCGATCGTCGCACTCCCGCTGGGCCTGTTGATCGCCGTCCTGCTCCGCTGCGCCACCGGCGGCCCGGTGCTGCAACGGCAGACCCGCACCGGGCGGCACGGCCGGGAGTTCCAGCTCCTGCGCTTCCGGACCGGCCGGGGCGGCCGCCTCGGCACCGTGCTGCGCCGCACCGGCCTGGACGAGCTGCCGCGGCTGTGGAACGTGGCCCGAGGCGAGATGGGGGTGATCGGCCCCCGCCCGGACCGTCCCGACCAGGTGCTCCGCTACTCCCGCCGCGAGCGCGGCCGCCTCGCCGTACGGCCCGGACTCACCGGCTGGGCCCAGCTCCACGCCCACCACCCGCTC
>NZ_JAFLNG010001045.1 GCF_017427025.1 Streptomyces sp. FH025 | reverse complement strand
AGTCTGGGGCTGGCGGAGCTGCCGGCCGAGCTGCGGGTCCGGGTGCTGCAGGAGGCCCCCGCCGAGCGTCGGGGCTTCCGGCGTCGGCGGGGGCGTCCGCGGGTCGAGTGAGAGGGCGCGCCCGGGGCTCAGAGGGAGCGGAGGGCGCCGCCGTCGACGGGGACCATCACGCCGGTCACGTAGGAGGCGGCGGGGGAGAGCAGGAAGGCGGCGGCCTTGCCGAACTCCTCGGGGGTGCCGTAGCGGCGGAGCGGGATGCCGTCGCTGGCCCTGGCGCGGGCGGCCTCCGGGTCGGCGGCGAGGGCGTCGAGTTCGCGGACCCGGTCGGTGTCGATCCGCCCGGGGAGCAGGCCGAGCACCCGGATGCCGCGGGGGCCGAGTTCGTCGGCGAGGGACTTGGCGGCCATGGCGAGGCCGGGGCGCAGGCCGTTGGAGATGCCGAGGCCGGGAATCGGCTGGCGGACCGAACTGGAGAGCACGAAGCCGATCACACCGCCGGAGGGGAGCGTGGCGGCCGCGGCGCGGGCGAGGCGCAGGGCGCCGAGGAAGACGGACTCGAAGGCGTCGCGCCAGGCGGACTCGGGGGTGGTCTCGACCGGTCCGGCCTGGGGGCCGCCGACGCTGATCAGGATGCCGTCGAGTCCGCCGAAGCGGGACCGGGCCTCGGCGATGAGGCGGTCGGCGGTCTCGGGGTCGGCGTTGTCGGCGACCACGCCGTGGGCGGAGCCGAGGGTGTTCAGCTCGGCGACGGCGGCGTCGACCGCCTCCTGGCCGCGGCCGCTGACGAGCACGTGGGCGCCGTCGGCGGCGAGTTCGCGGGCGGCGGCCAGGCCGAGGCCCCGGGTGGCGCCGGTGACGATGTAGGTCTTGTTCTTGAGTCCTAGGTCCATGGGGACATCTTGCCGGGTGGTGGCGGGGAGGCCGGAGCGCACTGCTGGCGTTGACGCCGGGGGCAAGGTTTACGGTCGGTGGCGAAAGCGCGGGAGGAGTCGGGCATGCGGATCGGGGAGCTGGCGGAGCGGGCGGGGACGACCACGCGGGCGTTGCGGTACTACGAGGAGTTGGGGTTGTTGCCGGCCCGGCGGGCCGGCAACGGGTACCGGGCGTACGACGAGGAGGATCTGCGGTTGCTGCGGCAGATCCGGCTGTTGCAGGACTTCGGGTTCGGGCTGGAGGAGACCAGGCCGTTCGTGGAGTGCCTGCGGGCCGGGCATCCCGAAGGGGATTCGTGTCCGGCCTCCCTGGAGGTCTACCGGCGCAAGCTGGCCGAGTTGGACGACTGCATCGCGCGGCTCCAGGACGTACGGGCCCAGGTGGCCGGGCAGTTCGAGCGGGCGGTGCGGGCGCGGGACGAGTTGGCGGCGGAGGAGGTCCGGCCGCCTCGGTGCGAGTGGGAGGAGTGACCGGTGAACGGTGTTCCGGCGGTGACGGACGAGACCTTCGAGGCGGAGGTGCTGGCGGCCGAGGGGGCGGTGCTGGTGGACTTCACGGCGGACTGGTGCCCGCCGTGCCGGATGATGGCGCCGGTGCTGGCGGACATCGCGCGGGAGGAGGCGCACAGGATGCGGGTGGTGACCCTGGACGTGGACCGCAACCCCCGCACGCAGGCGGCGTACGGGGTGCTGTCGATGCCGACGCTGATGCTGTTCCGGGGCGGTGAGCCGGTGCGGTCGGTGGTGGGGGCGCGGGCGAAGGCGCGGCTGCTGCGGGAGCTGGACGACGCGCTCTGACGCGCGCTAGGCAGGGAGGGGTCCGGTGATGGTCTCGGGTTCGGCGGCCTGCTTGGCGCGGTCCTTGGCCTCGCGGCGGACGAGGACCCAGA
>NZ_JAFLNG010001044.1 GCF_017427025.1 Streptomyces sp. FH025 | reverse complement strand
GACGCGGTCGCGGGCGAGGGCCTCGACGTGACGGCCGAGTTCACCGTCCGGGACGTCCACCAGGGCGGCCCCGGCCTGGCCCACGGCGGCGTGCTGACGACGGCGATGGACGAGACCCTCGGCACGCTCAACTGGCTGCTGCACGCGCCCGCCGTGACCGGCCGGCTGGAGACCGATTTCCTCAGCCCGGTGCCCGTCGACTCGGTGCTGCACCTGCGCGCCTGGGTCACCGGTGTGCACGGCCGCAAGATCTACAGCGCCGCCGAGGCGCGGATCGGCGGCCCGGACGGACCGGTCGCGGTGCGCGCTCAGGCCCTCTTCATCCAGGTCAAGCTGGAACACTTCACCACGCACGGTCGTCCCGAGGACATCGAGAAGGTCCTCGACGACCCGGATCTGATGAAGCGCGCACGAGCCTTTGAGGTGAACCCTTGAGCCAGACCCCCCACCCGCTGTTGGACGTCCTGATCAGGCGCATCGACCCCGAGCTGCCGCTGCCCGAGTACGCGCAGCCCGGCGACGCCGGCGCCGATCTGCGGACCACCGTCGACGCCGAGCTGGCCCCCGGCGAGCGGGCGGTGCTCCCCACGGGCATCGCCATCGCGCTGCCCGACGGCTACGCGGCGTTCGTCCACCCCCGCTCCGGGCTCGCAGCGCGTTGCGGAGTTGCTCTCGTGAACGCCCCGGGGACGGTCGATGCCGGGTACCGTGGAGAGATCAAGGTGATCGTCGTCAATCTGGACCCGCACGAGGGGGTCAGCTTCCGCCGAGGGGACCGGATCGCCCAGCTGGTGATCCAGCAGGTCGAGAAGGCCCGCTTCCACGAGGTGGCCGAGCTGCCTGGGTCGGCACGCGCCGAGGGCGGGTTCGGGTCGACCGGCGGCCACGCCGCGGTCTAGCATGCCCGCGGCCTCGCAGGAAGCCGAGCAGGTATTCGCATCGGTCTTGGACCGGGAAGGACAGTGACCGTGTTCCGTCGTCGCCAGAAGAGCGAGGACGCTGTCGAGCAGCTCGCCGACGACGCCATCAGCGCCGACGAGACGGCCGATGACGTCGAAGGTTCCGCCGAGAGCGAGAACGTGACCGAGCTGGACCCGGCCGACAAGGTCGGCCTGCCGCCGGCCCCGCGGCCGGACGGCCCGTGGGACCACTCCGAGCTGGAGAACCCGGAGGAGGGACGAGTCGACCTCGGGGGTCTGCTGGTTCCCGGTGTCGAGGGCATGGAGCTGCGCGTCGAGGTCGCCGGCGACGCGATCGTCGCGGCAACCCTCGTGCTCGGCAACAGCGCCATCCAGCTCCAGGCCTTCGCGGCCCCGAAGTCTGAGGGCATCTGGGGAGAGGTCCGGGAGGAGATCGCCAACGGCATCACCTCGCAGGGCGGCCTCGTCGACGAGGAGGAGGGCCCGCTCGGCTGGCACCTCCGCGCCCAGGTCCCGGTGCAGCTGCCGGACGGCACCCAGGGCGTGCAGCTGGTGCGCTTCGTCGGCTGCGACGGCCCGCGCTGGTTCCTGCGCGGCGTGATCTCGGGCCAGGCCGCCGTGCAGCCCGACATGGCCGGCATCCTGGAGCAGGTCTTCCGGCAGACCGTCGTCGTGCGCGGCGAGAGCCCGATGGCGCCCCGCGACCCGATCGTGCTGAAGCTTCCCGAGGACGCCCAGATGGTCGCCGACGGCGGCGGGGCCGCAGCGGCCGCCGGCGAGGGTGAGAGCCGCTTCGGTGGCGCCTCGCTCGACCCGTTCGCGCGTGGCCCGGAGATCACTGAGGTCCGCTGACCGGACTGCTCGCCTCCGCATCACCTCCACATCGCCTCCGTCCAGAACCCCCGGACGGAGG
>NZ_JAFLNG010001043.1 GCF_017427025.1 Streptomyces sp. FH025 | reverse complement strand
CGTGGGCGCTCGGCGGCCGCCTGGCCGGCCTGGCGCTGACCCTGCTGCTCGGCCTCACCCCGTTCGGCGCGGCCCTGGTCACCGCCACCGGCCGATGGTTCGGCGGTTCCCGGACGGCCGAGGTGCTGACGGGCGCGGCGGCCCTGGTGGTGCTCGGCCAGGCGGTGCAGCTGCCGTTCGGCGCCGGGGTGCGGTCCGTCCGGGCCCGGTACGGGCTGGTGACCCAGGGCTGGGCCGGCTGGGCGGTGGACGCGGCGCGTTCGCTCGGGCTCACCCTCGCGCTCTTCCTCCCGCTCGCGCTGGGCCTGTTCGCGCTGACCGGCTGGTCGCCGCGGCACTGGTGGCTGCCTGCGGCGGGCGCGGCGGCCCTGCTGACGGCCGCTCTCTCCTTCCTCCACCCGCTGCTGATCGAGCCGGTGTTCAACCGCTTCACCCCGATGCCCCCGGGCGAGCTGCGCACGGCCCTGCTGGCGCTGGCGGAGCGGGACGACGTGCGGGTGCGCGACGTCCTGGTGGCGGACGCCTCCCGGCGGACCACCGCGCTCAACGCGTACGTCTCCGGGCTGGGCGCGACCCGCCGGATCGTCGCGTACGACACCCTGCTGTCGACCGCCACGCCGCGCGAGGTGGAGCTGGTGGTGGCGCACGAGCTGGGGCACGTCAAGCACCGCGACGTGCCGGTGGGCACCGCGCTGGGCGCGGTCGGCGCGGCCGTCGCGGTGTCCGTCCTCGGGCTGCTGGGCGGCTGGCACCCGCTGCTGGACGCCGCCGGGGCGAACGGCGCCGGCGATCCCCGGGCGCTGCCGCTGCTGGCGGCGCTCGCGGCGCTGCTGGGCGCGCTGTCGGGGCCGGCGCAGTGCGCGGTGAGCCGCCGGATCGAGGCCAGGGCGGACCGGCACGCGCTCGAACTGACCGGGGATCCCGAGCAGTTCGTGGCGATGCAGCGCAGACTGGCACTGGCGAACGTCTCGGATGTCGACCCGCCTCGGGTGCTTGAGCTACTGTTCGCCACTCACCCGAGTGCGACCCGCCGGATCGCGGCCGCCCGCGCCTGGCAGGCCGGACCAGGGCGGAAGGAGGGCACCGGACTCACGAAACCGGGCGAGTCCGTTGTATAGTGCAACAAATATCGAGGAGGTAGGAACGCCGTGCCCGGCCGCCAGTCGTCCATCGACACCATCCAGCGCGAACTGACCGCCTTCGCCCGCCGTGCCCGGCACAAGGCCTCCCAGCTACACCCCGACCTCTCCCTGGTCACGTACAGCATCCTCGACCTGATCACCGAGCGCGGCGGCTGCCGGGCCGCCGACGTGGCCGCGCACTTCATGCTCGACAAGTCCACCGTCAGCCGCCAGGTCACGGCCCTGGAGAAGCTCGGCCTGCTGGGCCGCGAGGCCGACCCGGACGACCAGCGCGGCCAGATCCTGCGCGCCACCGAGGCCGGACTGACCCTGCTGCAGGACGCCAACGAGCAGCGCCGCCTGGCCTTCATGGCCCGCTTCACCGACTGGTCCGACGAGGACGTCTCCCGCTTCGCCGCCTACCTGGCCCGCTACGGCGAGGAAGGCTGACCCGAGGCGCGGCCCACGCCGAGCCGCAACCCGCCGGGGCCGCCCGAGGCCACCCGAGGCCGCCCGGGGTGCGCCACCCCGCCCCGACGGTGTACAGAGGAAAGGTGCCCCTCCGGCAGCCTCCCGACGAGCGGCCTCGCGACGAGCAGCAGCCTCGCGACGAGCGGCCTCCCGCCGGGCAGCGCCCCACCGAATCCCGTCGCCGCACGCGCCGCCGGTCCTGGCGGCCCGACCGTCGCGCACTGACGGCGCTGCCGCTCGCCCT
>NZ_JAFLNG010001042.1 GCF_017427025.1 Streptomyces sp. FH025 | reverse complement strand
CCAGCAGGGCCCGCTCCGCCTCGGCCCCCACCGCAGCCTCGGCGAACGCCGCCTCGTGCGGCGCGCAGGCGCCTCCGGTGATGTCCAGCACCGGGTGAATCGAGGGCACGGCGTGCGACACGTTCCCCATGTCCGTGCAGGCGAACGGTCCGCTCTCCACCGGCTCCGGCCGCCCGAGCACCGCCGCGTTGGCCCGCCAGAGCGCGAGCAGCGCCGGGTCGGAGCGCATGTCCAGGTAGTCCGGCTCGGGCCGGTGAAGCTCCACGTCGCAGCCGGTGGCGAGCGCCCCGGCCCGGAAGCAGTCCTCGACCCGCGCCCTCAGCTCCGTGAGGTCCTCGGCCGCCGAGGCCCGGAGTTCGTACTCGGCGCTCGCGGAGTCGGGGATCAGGTTCGGCGCCGTCCCGGCCGCCGTGGTGATGCCGTGCACCCGCCAGTGCGGCGGCAGTTGCTGGCGCAGCAGCCCGAGCGCGACCTGTGCGACGGTCAGCGCGTCGGCGGCGTTGCGCCCCTCGTGCGGGTTGAGGCTCGGGTGGGCGGTGCGCCCGGTGTAGCGGACGGACAGCGTGCCGAGCGCGAAGGAGCGGAAGTCGGCGACCTCGACCGGGCACGGGTGGACCATCATCGCCGCGTCCACCCCGTCGAACGCCCCCGCCGCCAGCAGCAGCGCCTTGCCCGCCCCGCGCTCCTCGGCCGGCGCGCCGATCACCCGTACGGTGAGCCCGAGTTGGTCCGCGTACGGGGCGAGCCCGAGTGCGGCGCCGACGCCCGCGGCGGCGATCAGGTTGTGCCCGCAGGCGTGTCCGAGCCCGGGCAGCGCGTCGTACTCGCAGACGAGTGCGACGGTGACCGGCCCGCTGCCGAGGCTCGCGCTGAACGCGGTCGGCAGTCCGTGCGCGGGCGCGGTGACCGCGTAGCCGTGAGCGCGCAGGGCTTCGGTGCACCAGGCGGCCGCGAGGTGCTCCTCGAAGGCGGTCTCGGGGTGGGCGTGGATGCGGCGGCTGAGCGCGAGCAGTTCCGCCCGGTGCGCGTGGACGCGGTCGTGGACGGCCTGCTTGGTCGCGGTCAGGGGCATGGGTGGCGCCTCCCGGGTGTCAGGGGCCCGGCCTCGCAGGGCCGTTGACCAGATCATATGAAGTTAGATTAGGCTAACCTAAGTAAGGCGTTCCGGATCCCCGAGGAGCTCTCCACCCCATGCCCGCCGCCGAAATCCAGGCTGACGACCCTCAGGCCGACGAACCTCAGGCTGACGAAATCCGGGCCACCGAGCCCCAGGCCGCCGACGTCCCGCTGCTCGCCGCCCAGGCCGCCATCTGGTACGCCCAGTCACTCGACCCCGCGAGCCCGGCCTACAACACCGGTGACGCCGTGGAGATCGCCGGCCCGCTCGACGAGGACGCGTTCGAGACGGCACTGCGGCAGGCCGTGGACGAGGCCGAGGCGCTCGGCGCCGTCGTCGTCACCGCCCCGGACGGCACCCCGCGCCAGCGGCTGCACCCCGACCGTCGCTGGCCGCTGCACCGCCTGGACCTGCGCGCCGCCCACGACCCGGCCGCCGAGGCCGAGGCCTGGATGCGCGCCGACCTCGCCCGCCCGGCCGACCTCACGACCGGCCCGCTGTTCACCCAGGCGCTCATCCGGCTCGCCGACGACCGTCACCTCTGGTACCGGCGGATCCACCATCTCGCCGTCGACGCCTACGCGTTGACCCTCCTCGGGGAACGCGTCGCCGCCCTCTACACCGCGCACGCCGCCGGCATCGAGTCCGACCCCAGCCCCTTCGCCAGCCTCGCCGAAGCCGCCGCCGAAGAGGCCGCCTACCGCTTGGGCGAGGAGTACCTGGCCGA
>NZ_JAFLNG010001041.1 GCF_017427025.1 Streptomyces sp. FH025 | reverse complement strand
CGTAGCGTGATCCCTTCGTCGGGCCGGACAACGCCGTACGGGGGAATTTAGCCGCCCGGCCAATCAAGTGGCCCGGTGGGCAGGAATAGCGTTCGTGCTGTGGCTGGCGTGCTGACCCGCGCCGGTAATCCCCCCGCACTGAAACGAAGGAGAGCGTGCGCTCTATGGACGCTGTGACCCAGGTCCCCGCGCCGGTGAACGAGCCGGTCCACAGCTACGCCCCCGGGAGCCCGGAGCGGGCTCGGCTGGAGGCCAAGCTGAAGGAGCTGGGCGGCCAGGAGCCGGTCCAGCTGACCATGACGATCAACGGTGAGCGCCGCATGGGCGGCGGCGCCGAGATCCACGTCGTCCAGCCGCACAACCACGCGGCCCGGCTCGGCACCCTGCGCAACGCCACCCAGGCCGACGCGCAGGACGCCATCGACGCCGCCCTGGCCGCGGCCCCGGCCTGGCAGGCGCTCTCCTTCGACTCCCGCGCCGCGATCTTCCTCAAGGCCGCCGACCTGCTGGCCGGCCCCTGGCGCGAGACCCTGGCCGCCGCCACCATGCTCGGCCAGTCCAAGACCGCCCAGCAGGCCGAGATCGACACCCCCTGCGAGCTGGTCGACTTCCTGCGCTTCAACGTGCACTTCGCCCGCCAGATCATGGCCGAGCAGCCGATCTCCTCGGACGGCGTGTGGAACCGCAGCGACCACCGCCCGCTGGAGGGCTTCGTCTACGCGATCACCCCGTTCAACTTCACCGCGATCGCCGGCAACCTGCCGACCGCGCCCGCGCTGATGGGCAACGTGGTGCTGTGGAAGCCGTCCCCGACGCAGCAGTTCTCCGCGCACCTGCTGATGCAGCTGCTGGAGGAGGCCGGCCTGCCCAAGGGCGTCATCAACATGGTGACCGGCGACGGCCTGGACGTCTCCGCCGTGGCGCTCAAGCACCCCGCGCTGGCCGGCATCCACTTCACCGGCTCCACCGCCACCTTCCAGCACCTGTGGCGCGAGGTCGGCAACAACATCGCCGGCTACCGCACCTACCCGCGGATCGTCGGCGAGACCGGTGGCAAGGACTTCCTGGTCGCCCACCCGTCGGCCGACCCGAAGGTCCTGAAGACCGCGATGACCCGCGGCGCCTTCGAGTTCCAGGGCCAGAAGTGCTCGGCGCTGTCGCGGGCCTACGTCCCGGCGTCGATCTGGGCCGGGCTGAAGGACGAGTTCGCCGCCGAGGTCGAGGGCCTCACCATGGGTGACGTCACCGACCTGTCGAACTTCATGTCGGCCGTCATCGACGAGCGCTCCTTCGCCAAGAACAAGGCCGCGATCGACCGCGCCCAGGCGGACGAGTCCGTCGAGGTCCTCGCCGGCGGCACCTACGACGACTCGGTCGGCTACTTCGTCCGCCCGACCGTCCTGGTCTGCCAGGACCCGGCGAGCGAGTACTTCAAGGACGAGTACTTCGGCCCGATCCTCGCGGTGTACGTCTACGAGGACGAGAAGTACGACGAGATGCTGGCGCAGATGGAGTCGGTGTCGGCCTACGGCCTGACCGGCTCGATCATCTCCCAGGACCGCGCGGCGGCCCAGGACGCGATGCACAAGCTGCGCTTCGCGGCCGGCAACTTCTACATCAACGACAAGCCGACCGGCGCCGTCGTCGGCCAGCAGCCCTTCGGTGGCGGCCGGGCCTCGGGCACCAACGACAAGGCCGGCGCCAAGCAGAACCTGGCGCGCTGGACCTCGACCCGTTCGGTCAAGGAGACCTTCGTCCCGCCGACGGACTACCGCTACCCGCACATGGGCTGACCAGCCCCGCCCGGCTGACCACCCGGCTCGTTCCGTAGCCACCGGTCACCCGCGAC
>NZ_JAFLNG010001040.1 GCF_017427025.1 Streptomyces sp. FH025 | reverse complement strand
CGACGAAGGTCAGGGCCCCGGTGAGGGCGGAGCGGGAGACGGTGAGGGAGGGCGAGTTGAGGTCGCGCACAGGGGCTCCCAGAGGGGAAGGGTGAGACCGGCGGAGACGTCGCCGTGAACAAGCCCACTGGACATGGGCGTTCTTCGGTGCCCGAGCGGCATTACTGACGATCCGTTCGGTGATCGGTGCGTCACAGACTGTAGGGCATCGGTGGCACATGTCTGGCACTTCTACCCCTCGCTTCACTCAATCGATGGATTGCCGGATCTCTCACGTGGATCGGGATGGATGCTTGGGGCATGCCACCACGAACTACCCCGTCAGCAAGGCAGGAACGAGTCGGCACGGAGCTACGGAAGATGCGCGACTGCGCCGGTCGCACGACCGCCGAAGCCGCCGCGCTGTTCGGGTTTTCCCGGACGAAGATCACGCAGATCGAGAAGGGGCAGTACCCGATCAGCGCCGAGCGCGTGAAGATGCTCGCCTCCGATTTCAAAGAAGGCGACGCCGCATACGTCGAGGCGCTCGCCGCCATGGCTGAAGAGCGCCACCGAGGTTGGTGGGAGGACTTCCGCGGCTCCGTGCCGGTCGGCTTCCTGGACATTGCGGAGATGGAGTACTTCGCCGAGGGAATGCGCACCTTCCAGGTTTCCCATGTCCCCGGCGTCATGCAGACGGAAGACTACGCGAGAGCCATCTTCAGCGACCTCTATCCGCCACTGCCACCACGCCTCGTCGAAGGCAGGCTTGAACACCGGCTTCAGCGCTCGGCGGTGCTGATGTGCGAAGGGGCGCAGCCGTACTCGGCCCTGGTCCACGAAGCCGCCCTACGCATGCAGTTCGGCGGCTGTGCCACCACAAAGCAGCAGCTGGACAGGCTGCTTGACTTCTCGGAGCTGCCGCACGTCACACTCCGGGTTATCAGCTTCAGCGCCAAAGGACTGATCGGCGCAGGTCAGGGCGTCTTCTATGCGAAAGCGCCGGCGTCTCGACTGGACACCGTGCAGCTCGACGCGGTTGGTGGTCCCGTGTTCCTGCACGAGCAGAAACAGCTGGAGAACTACCGCCATATCATCGACATGATGACCGAGCGCTCTCTGACTGAGAGTCAATCTCGGGACACCATCAGGCTTATCAAGAAAGAGCTCTGAGACATGGAAACCTGGAAGCGTCCCAAGGCCTGCGCCGATGCCAACTCCTGCCCCGAGGTGGCCATGGGCCCCGACGCCGTCTTCGTCCGCAGCAGCCTCCGTCCCGACGCCATCGCTCAACTCACCGCCGACGAATGGCGCGACCTCGTCTCGGCCATCCGCAACGGCGAGTTCGACGTGTGAGCACCATCGCGCCCGGCCGGGTCCCGGGACCCGGCCGGGCGCGATGGTGTCTCAGGCGAGGAGGTCGGACTGGAGGGTGACGACCTGGCGGAAGGCGGCCGCCGGGACGCCGTGGGGGTTGGTCATGGTGATGACGGCCACGACGTCGGAGGCGGACAGGTAGGCCATGCGGGTGGCCGGCGCGCCCTTGGCGGCGGTCGCCTTGGGTTCCTTGACGGTCAGGTCCACCCCGTCCACGGTGTCCCAGTCGCGGTGGGGGACGGTCTCCGCCTCCGGTGCGGCCTTGGCCGGGGTGCTGTCCGCGTGCAGCACGGAGAAGGTGTCCCAGCCCTCGGCCGAGGAGCCGAAGCGCAGCAGGCGGATCTGGGTGCGGGTGCCGTCGGAGGCCGTCCACTCGCGGACGGCGGCCGCGCGGCAGGCGTTCTTCAGCAGCAGTTCGCGCACCTTGGACGGGTTGTCCTGCTCTTCGAGGATCGCCTCGCAGGGGGCCCAGTCCGCCGCGGCCGCCTGAGCCGGGG
>NZ_JAFLNG010000104.1 GCF_017427025.1 Streptomyces sp. FH025 | reverse complement strand
GCAGGTGCAGCGCGGTGTCCAGCTCCAGACAGACCCGCACCTCGGCGTCGCCGGCGCGGGCCCCGTCGATCAGGTCCAGTTGGGCGGGGTCGTCCAGGACGACGGTGACCTCGCGGGCCAGCTCCGGGTCGGCCGTCAGCTCGGCATAGCCGGCCCGGTCGGTGGAGGGGTAGGCGAGCAGGACGTCGCGCAGCCCGGTGCGGGCCAGCCAGAGCGACTCCGCGAGGGTGAAGCCCATCACCCCGGCGAAGCCGTCCACGGCCAGTACCCGCTCCAGCAGCGCCCGGCAGCGCAGCGACTTGCTGGCCACCCGGATCGGCTTGCCGCCCGACCGGCGCACCAGGTCGGCGGCGTTGGCGTCGAAGGCGGCGAGGTCCACGACGGCCACCGGCCCGTCCAGGTGGGCGGTGGCCCGGTCGTACCGGTGGCGATCGGAGACCGGGGCGGGCGCGGGCGCATCGAGGATGACCATGCGCGCAGGGTGCCACAGGGCGCTACCGGTGGGTAGAGGTCGCGTGCAGGGAAATGAGGCCTGGGGCTTGCGGTGGCATAGGGTCGGCGGGGTGGACCGCAAAGACTTCTCCAACCCGGCGTTCGTCGGCAAGAGCATCCCGAATCCCGGCTTCTCCGAGGACGACGGCACGGCAGACCCGGCGCTGACCGCGGCCCTCGCCCGCTGGTCGCAGGACCGCGCGGCCGAGTCCGAGCTGCTGGCGGCGCTGACCCCGACCCGGCTGATGGTGCCGATCGTCGCCATCCTCGGCGAGGTCGAGGTGGACGCGCACGGGCACCGGCACGAGAAGACCAGCGACATGGCCGTTCCGGTGCTGGAGGCCCCGGACGGGCGCCGGGCGCTCCCGGCCTTCACGTCACTCGAAACGCTCACCCGTTGGCGCGCCGACGCCCGTCCGGCGCCGGTGGCGGCCCCGCAGGCGGCGATGGTGGCCTTCTCCGAGCGCGCCGACACCCTGCTGATCGACCCGGCCGGGCCGGTGAGCTACCAGCTGAGCGGGGCCCGGCTGCGGGCGCTCGCGGAGAACCGCCCGTACCTGCCGCCGGTGCTGGACCCGGAGGTGCGCGAGGCGGTCCGGGCGCTGCTGGCGGCCGAGCCGCAGGTGGTCAGCGGACTGCTGGCGCCCTCGGAGGACTCGGACGGGGTGCTCGCGGTGGTGTTCGACCCGGCGCTCGACCAGCCGGGGCTCCAGGCCGCCGCGCAGCGGGTCGGCCAGGCCGTGGCCGGAGACCCGGTGCTGCGGGTGCGGCTGGACCGGGGGCTCGACCTCGCGGTGCTCCCGGCGAGCGCGCAGCTGCCGGGCGAGGCGCTGTACCGGCGGTAGAAAGCGATCGGGGAGCCCGCGTCACGTGACGCGGGCTCCCCGTCGTGTGCGGGTCTCAGGCGTAGACCGGCCCGGTGAACTTCTCGCCCGGCCCGGTGCCCGGCGCGTCCGGCACCAGCGAGGCCTCGCGGAAGGCCAGCTGCAGCGAGCGCAGCCCGTCCCGCAGCGGGGCGGCGTGGAAGTTGCTGATCTCCGGGGCGCCGGCGGTGACCAGTCCGGCCAGGGCGGTGATCAGCTTGCGGGCCTCGTCCAGGTCCTTGTCCTTCTCGCCGCCCTCGGCGAGGCCGCACTTGACCGCGGCCGCGCTCATCAGGTGGACCGCGACGGTGGTGATCACCTCGACGGCCGGGACCTCGGCGATGTCGCGGGTGAGGTCGTCGAAGCCGATCGCGTCGTCGTCCGCGCCGGGGTTCTGGGTGGGCTCGCTACTCAAGGGGGGCTCGTTCCGTCGTGCCGTGTGGGTACACGTGGAGCGTACAAGGGGGCCCCGCGCCGGGGCGGAATAGCGTTCGACAGCGTGACGCTGTAAGCTTCGAGACTGACCGGCCGGGATCCCGCATGGGTGCCTGGCCAGCAAGTGGAGGCTCCACTCAGGAGGCCCGAGAGGGCAACCGCGAAAGTCTCCCACCTGATCGACCTCGCGGTCGACGGGTCCGGTCCGCGACGGGCGCCGAGGCGCCGAGTCGCCGCAGCGCCCCTCACCGGGCGCCCCGGTTGTGTGGAGCCCCGCTTGTACCGAGCGGGGCTTTTTTCGTGTCGCGGTGCAGGTGCCGGAGGTGCCGGGCAGCGCAGCACGAATGAAGCCCCGCCCAGTGGTCGAGTCCACTACGTGCGACCGCCGTCCGACGGCCGCATCGCAGAAGGTGCAACCGAGGAGGCCCCATCAGCACCGAGCCCCGCATCAACGACCGGATTCGCGTCCCGGAGGTGCGACTCGTCGGTCCCAGCGGCGAGCAGGTCGGCATCGTGCCGCTTGCCAAGGCGCTGGAGCTCGCGCAGGAGTACGACCTCGACCTGGTCGAGGTCGCGGCGACCGCCCGGCCGCCGGTGTGCAAGCTCATGGACTACGGCAAGTTCAAGTACGAGTCGGCCATGAAGGCCCGTGAGGCGCGCAAGAACCAGGCGCACACGGTCATCAAGGAGATGAAGCTCCGGCCGAAGATCGACCCGCACGACTACGACACCAAGAAGGGTCATGTCGTCCGGTTCCTCAAGCAGGGTGACAAGGTCAAGATCACGATCATGTTCCGTGGTCGTGAGCAGTCCCGCCCCGAGCTGGGCTTCCGTCTGCTGCAGCGGCTCGCCGACGACGTCCAGGAGCTGGGCTTCGTCGAGTCCTCGCCGAAGCAGGACGGCCGGAACATGATCATGGTTCTTGGCCCGCACAAGAAGAAGACCGAGGCGATGGCCGAGGCCCGCGCCCTCGCGGACGCCCGCAAGGCTGAGCGGCTGGGCCGGACCGCCGGCTCCGACGCCGCCCCCGCGGACGACGACGCGGTGGCCGAGGACCTGGTGGCCGACGACGCCGTGATCGAGGCGCAGGACGCCCCGGTCGAGGCGCCGGCCGCCGAGGCCGACGCCCCGGTCGAGCAGCCGGCCGCTTCCCAGGGCGCCTGAGCCGCGAGGCTCATGGCAGTCCGGGGTCGGCCCCCAGGGTGACAGGGCGTCCCGCCCGGTCACCGCAGATCCATCCAGTTCACGCCCGTGCGGCGCAGGTCGCGCGGGCGTGAACGGGACTGACGAGGAGATACGGCGAAATGCCGAAGCAGAAGACGCACAGTGGCGCCAGCAAGCGCTTCAAGATCAGTGGCTCTGGCAAGGTGCTGCGCGAGCGCGCCGGCCGCCGCCACCTCCTGGAGCACAAGCCCTCGACGCTGACCCGCAAGCTGGCCGGGACGATCGAGCTGGCCCCCGCTGACGCCAAGAAGATCAAGAAGCTTCTCGGCAAGTGATCGCCCTCCCGCCCGGCGCGAGCCGTGTGCGGGGCAGCTGATCCTTCCCGACCCATTCGAATGACGGACCGCGTGAAGTAGTCCGTGGTCCAACCCAAGGAGTAATCAAGTGGCACGCGTCAAGCGGGCAGTCAACGCCCACAAGAAGCGCCGGGTCATCCTGGAGCGCGCCAGCGGCTACCGTGGCCAGCGTTCGCGCCTGTACCGCAAGGCCAAGGAGCAGGTCACCCACTCGCTGGTCTACAACTTCAACGACCGCAAGAAGCGCAAGGGCGACTTCCGTCAGCTGTGGATCCAGCGCATCAACGCTGCGGCCCGTGCCAACGGCATCACCTACAACCGCTTCGTGCAGGGCCTGAAGGCCGCCAGCGTCGAGATCGACCGCAAGATGCTGGCCGACCTGGCCGTCAACGACCCGGGTGCGTTCGCCTCCCTGGTCGAGGTCGCCCAGAAGGCGCTGCCGGCCGACGTGAACGCCCCGAAGGCCGCCGCCGACGCCGCCTGATCTTCCGAGATCGGTTGAGCTCTGACCGGACCCGCAGGCTCCCCTGCGGGTCCGGTTTGCGTTGGGGCGTGTTCGACGCGCCCCCAACCCCTTCGCCAGCTTCTGCGCCTCCAGAGAACGAGACCATGCCGAGCACCGACACCCCCCTGCTCACCTCCCTGCGCTCGCCGCGCGTCGTCGCCGCCCGTCGGCTCGCCAAGCGGAACCAGCGCACCAAGGAGCGCCGCTTCCTGGCCGAGGGCCCGCAGGCCGTCCGGGAGGCCGTCGCCTTCGGCAAGCTGCCGGGAACGGCCGAGCACGCCGTGGTCGAGGTGTACACGACCCCGGAGGCCGCCGAGCGGCACGCCGGCATCGTGGAGGCCGCCCTGGCGGAGGGGCTGCCGGTGCTGACCGCCACCGACGAGGTGATCGCGGAGATCTGCGACACGGTGACCCCGCAGGGCATCGTGGCGCTCTGCCGCTTCATCGACACCCCGTTCGCCGAGGTGCTGAAGGCCCGGCCCCAGCTGGTGGCGATCCTCGCCCACGTGCGCGACCCCGGGAACGCCGGCACGGTGCTGCGCACCGCCGACGCGGCCGGCGCGGACGCCGTGGTGCTCACCGACGCCTCGGTGGACCTCTACAACCCGAAGGCCGTCCGGGCCTCCGTCGGCAGCCTGTTCCACCTGCCGGTGGCGGTCGGCGTGCCGGTCGAGGAGGCGGTCGGCAGGCTGCGCGAGGCCGGGATCCGGGTGCTCGCCGCGGACGGCGCGGGGGAGCGCGACCTGGACCAGGAGCTCGACGAGGGCACCCTGGGCGCGCCCGGCGCATGGGTGTTCGGCAACGAGGCGTGGGGGCTTCCGGAGGAGACCCGCGCGCTCACCGACGAGGTCGTGCGCGTCCCGATCCACGGCCACGCGGAGAGCCTCAACCTGGCCACCGCGGCGGCGGTCTGCCTGTACGCCTCGGCCCGGGCCCAGCGTTCGCCCGGCGGCTGCCGCTCGAACAGCTGACACGCCCCGGCATCGCCCCGTGCAAGCCCTACTGTCGGGGCCTGCGAGGCGCTAGGGTCTGCCTCTGTGGGGGGAACGGCACGGTGGGTAATCGGGGAGGCAACCCATGGTCGGCAGCGGGCCCGAGCTCGACCCGGACGACCTGCCGGACGGCCTGGTGGTCGCCGACGCGCTGGGCCGGGTGGTCTGCTTCAACCGGGCCGCGGCCCGGCTCACCGGTGTGCTCCCGCAGGCCGCGCTCGGCAGCGCGCTGGAGGACGTCCTGCCGCTGGAGGACCTGGACGGCCGCCGCTGGTGGCAGCTGACCGACCCGTACGGCGGCCTGGCCATCCGCACCCGCCAGCCCGAGCGCAACCTGCTGCTGCCCGGCGGCCGTGAGGTGCTGGTCTCGGCCCGGTACGTGCGGGCGGTGCCGCTGGGCCCGTTGGAGCGCCTGGTGATCGCCCTGCGCGGCACCGAGGCCCGGCGCCGCACCGAGCGCAGCCACGCCGAGCTGATCGCCACCGTCGCGCACGAGCTGCGCTCCCCGCTGACCAGCGTCAAGGGCTTCACGGCGACGCTGCTGGCCAAGTGGGAGCGGTTCACCGACGGGCAGAAGCGGCTGATGCTGGAGACCGTGGACGCCGACGCCGACCGGGTCACCCGGCTGATCGCCGAGCTGCTGGACATCTCCCGGATCGACGCGGGGCGGCTGGAGCTGCGCAAGCAGGTGGTGGACCTGGCGGCCGCCGTGCGCCGACACGTCGAGCGCAAGGTCGCCACCGGCATCGCCGAGGAGCGCTTCGACATCCGGATCAGCGAGCCGCTGACCGTGCTGTGGGCCGACCCGGACAAGGTCGACCAGGTCCTGGCCAACCTGCTGGAAAACGCGGTGCGCCACGGCGAGGGAACTGTCACGATCGAGGTGGCACCGGCCAAGGAGGTCGTCGAGGCGCCCGTCTGGGAGCGCTCCGGCACCCCGTCCCGCATCGTGGAAGGTACAGCGGTCACCGTGAGCGACGAAGGCAGCGGCATCCCCGAGGAGTCGATGCCGCGCGTCTTCACCCGCTTCTGGCGGGGCTCCAAGCGGGGCGGCACCGGCCTCGGCCTCTACATCGTCAAGGGCATCGTGGAGGCCCACGGCGGTTCGATCCGGGTCGACCGCGCGCCCGGCGGTGGCGCCCGGTTCCGATTTATCCTGCCCGCCGGGGTGCCCGACTTCATGCTCTGAAAGAGCATGAATGACAAGCACAGCATGCTCTGAACGGGCATGCGAGAGAGCTCCGAGAGAGCTCCGAGGCCGCCCCGGACGGGCTTCCCGGCAGCGGTGATACACGCTGCGACTACACTCGACCTTTGGCGTTGGCCCAAAGACCTTGAGCACGGACGAGCAGGAGCACGGGAAAGATAGAGATGTCGGCACCCAACAAGTCGTACGACCCTGTCGAGGTCGAGGCCCTCAAGCCCGAGGTGGTGGAGCAGGCGCGGGACGAGGCGATCGCCGCCTTCGCCGCCGCCGGTTCCCTGGACGAGCTGAAGCAGGCCAAGGTCGCCCACACCGGCGACCGCTCCCCGCTGTCGCTCGCCAACCGCGAGATCGGCGCCCTGCCCCCGCACGCCAAGGCCGCCGCCGGCAAGCTGATCGGCCAGGCCCGCGGCGCCGTCAACCAGGCCCTCGCCAAGCGGCAGGCCGAGCTGGAGGCGGAGCGCGACGCCCGCGTGCTGGTCGAGGAGGCGGTGGACGTCACGCTGCCGTACGACCGCGCCCCGCGCGGCGCCCGGCACCCCCTGACCACGCTGGCCGAGCGCATCGAGGACACCTTCGTCGCGATGGGCTACCAGGTCGCCGAGGGCCCCGAGGCCGAGGCGGAGTGGCTCAACTTCGACGCCCTCAACCTGGGCCCGGACCACCCGGCCCGCTCGATGCAGGACACCTTCTTCGTCCAGGCCCCGGACGGCTCCGCCGACTCCGGCGTGGTGCTGCGCACCCAGACCTCCCCGGTCCAGGCCCGCACCATGCTCGACCGCGAGCCCCCCATCTACGTCGTCTGCCCCGGCCGGGTCTACCGGACCGACGAGCTGGACGCCACCCACACCCCGGTGTTCCGCCAGGTCGAGGGCCTCGCCGTCGACGAGGGCATCACCTTCGCCGACCTCAAGGGCACCATCGAGGTGCTGGTCGAGAAGCTGATCGGCGGCGGCCTGGAGCTGCGCTGGCGCCCCTCGTACTTCCCGTTCACCGAGCCGAGCGCCGAGATCGACCTCCAGTGCTTCGTGTGCCGCGGGGAGAGCGTCGGCAACCCCGACCGCCCGTGCCGCACCTGCTCCTCCGAGGGCTGGATCGAGCTCGGCGGCTGCGGCGTGGTCAACCCGCGGGTGCTGGTGGCCTGTGGCGTGGACCCGAACCGCTACAGCGGGTTCGCCTTCGGCCTGGGCCTGGAGCGGATCCTGATGAATCGTCACAACGTCGCCGACATGCGCGACATGGTCGAGGGTGACGTGCGCTTCACCCTCCCGTTCGGGATGGAGATCTGATGCGCGTCCCGCTTTCCTGGCTGCGTGAGTACGTCGACCTGCCGGCGGGCGAGACCGGTCGCGACGTCGCCGAGCGCCTGGTCCGGGCCGGCCTGGAGGTCGAGACCGTCGAGCAGCTCGGCGCCGACCTCAAGGGCCCGCTGGTGGTCGGCGAGGTGCTCTCCATCGAGGAGCTGTCCGGCTTCAAGAAGCCGATCCGGCACTGCTTCGTCAACGTCGGCGACGCCAACGGCACCGGTGAGCCGCAGGAGATCGTCTGCGGCGCGACCAACTTCCAGGTCGGCGACAAGGTCGTGGTCGTGCTCCCCGGCGCGGTGCTGCCCGGCCCGTTCCCGATCGCGGCGCGCAAGACCTACGGCCACACCTCGGCCGGCATGATCTGCTCCGCCCGCGAGCTGGGCATGGGTGACGACCACAACGGCATCATCGTGCTCCCGCCCGAGTACGAGCCCGGCACCGACGCCATCGAGCTGCTCCAGCTGGTCGACGAGGTGCTGGACATCGCCGTCACCCCGGACCGCGGCTACTGCCTCTCCCTGCGCGGGGTCGCCCGTGAGGCCGCCGCCGCGTACGGGCTGCCGCTGGCCGACCCGGCGCTGCTCGACGTGCCGCCGGCCAACTCCTTCGGCTACCTGGTGAAGGTCACCGACCCGGCCGGCTGCGACCGCTTCGTGGCCCGTACGGTCGTCGGCGTCGACCCGAACGCCAAGTCCCCGATCTGGCTGCAGCGCCGCCTCCAGAAGGCGGGCATCCGCCCGATCTCGCTGACCGTCGACATCACCAACTACGTGATGCTGGAGGTCGGCCAGCCGCTGCACGCCTACGACAAGCAGCGCGTGGACGGCCCGATCACGGTCCGCCGGGCGGCGGAGGGCGAGACCCTCACCACCCTGGACGGCGTCGAGCGCAAGCTGGCCGCCGAGGACCTGCTGATCTGCGACAACAGCGGCCCGATCGGCCTGGCCGGCGTGATGGGCGGCGCCTCCACCGAGATCCTCGACCCGGCCGCCGGCCCGGGCACCACCGAGGTGATCATCGAGGCCGCGCACTTCGACTCGGTCTCCATCGCCCGCACCGCCAAGCGGCACAAGCTGCCCTCCGAGGCGTCCAAGCGCTTCGAGCGCGGCGTCGACCCGGAGGCCACCCGCGCCGCCGCGCAGCGCGCCGTCGACCTGCTGGTCCTGATCGCCGGCGGCACCGCCGAGGCCGGGGTCACCGACATCGCCGCCCCGCACCCGGTGCGCACCATCACCATCGCCGCCGACCTGCCCGACCGGGTCGCCGGCACCGCGTACGGCCGCGAGACCGTCACCCGGCGCCTCCAGGAGATCGGCTGCTCGGTCGCGGGCGCCGACGTCCTGGAGGTCACCCCGCCGACCTGGCGGCCCGACCTCACCGACCCGTACGACCTCGCCGAGGAGGTCATCCGGCTGGAGGGCTACGACAACGTCCCCGCCCGGATGCCGAACGTGCCCCCGGGCAAGGGCCTGACCGAGGCCCAGCGCGTCCACCGCCGGCTCGGCGTGGCGCTGGCCGGGGCCGGCTACGTCGAGGTCAACAACTACCCCTTCCTCGGCGAGGCCGCCTTCGAGGCGCTCGGCCTGGAGCCGGAGGACCGGCGCCGCCGCACGGTGAAGCTGGTCAACCCGCTCAACGACGAGGAGCCGTCGCTGCGGACGACGCTGCTGCCGGGCCTGCTCGGCGCGCTGCGCCGCAACATCGGCCGGGGCAACACCGACCTGGCGATCTTCGAGACCGGCACCGTCTTCCTGCCCAAGGACGAGCTGACCGTGGCCCCGCGCCCGGCCGTCGACCGTCGGCCCAGCGGCGAGGAACTGGCCGCGCTGGACGCCGCGCTGCCGGACCAGCCGCGCCGGGTCGCCGTCGCCCTCGCGGGCGAGCGGCTGCCGTCCGGCTGGTGGGGCAAGGGCGAGCAGGCCTCCTGGGCGGACGCGATCGAGGCGGCCCGCACGGTGGCTCGTGCGGCCGGCGTCGAGCTGACCGTCCGCCAGGGCCAGCTGGAGCCCTGGCACCCGGGCCGCTGCGCCGAGCTGGTCGTCGCCGGCACCGACCGGGTGGTCGGCCACGCCGGTGAGCTGCACCCGCGGGTGGTCAAGGCGCTCGGGCTGCCGGCCCGGACCGCCGCGATGGAGCTCGACATCGACGTGCTGACGGCGGACGGCGCCGAGCGGGTCAACGGCCCGGCGGTCTCCGGCTTCCCGGTGGCCACCCAGGACGTCGCGCTGATCGTCGACACCGCCGTCCCGGCCGCCGAGGTCGAGGCCGCGCTGCGCTCGGGCGCGGGCGAGCTGCTGGAGGCCATCCGGCTGTTCGACGTGTTCACCGGCGAGCAGGTCGGCGAGGGCAAGAAGTCGCTGGCCTACGCGCTGCGCTTCCGCGCCGCGGACCGCACGCTGACCGCCGACGAGGCGAGCGCCGCCCGCGAGGCCGCCGTCGCCGAGGCCGTCGCCCGCACGGGCGCGGTGCTGCGCGGCGCCTGATCCCGTAGGGCCTCGAAGGGCCCCGCCCGGACCACCTGGTCCGAGCGGGGCCCTTCGTCGTTCCCCCCTTTGCCCATTCTTGACTTGACGAGTCGTCATCACCCCCACTTAACTCATTAACTATGGAACTAGATAAAGGCTCCGACCAGCCCTCCCCGATCGAGTTCCGCCTGGACCCGGCCTCCGGCGTCCCGACCTACCTGCAACTCGTGCAGCAGGTCGAACAGGCGCTGCGGATGGGCTGGTTGGGCGAGGGGGACCGGCTGCCCCGAGTGCGCGAGGTGGTGGCCGGGCTGGCCATCAACCCCAACACCGTGCTCAAGGCCTACCGCGAGCTGGAGCACCGCGGCCTGGCGGCCGGCCGGCGCGGCCAGGGCACCTTCGTGCGCGGGCTGCCCGCCGGGGTGGTGCCGCTGCGCGAACGGGCCGCGCTGCGACGGGGGTTGCTGGACTGGATGCGCTCGGCGCGGACCGCCGGGCTGGACGAGGAGGGGATGGTCGCCGTGTTCGAGGACGCGCTGCGCGACCTGCGCGAGGGCCGCGACGGGGTGGTGGCCTGATGGCGGCGGACACGGTGATCGACTGCGGCGGGATCGGCAAGCGCTACCGCCGCTCCTGGGCGCTGCGGGACTGCCACCTCGCCATCCCCGCCGGGCACGTGGTCGCCCTGGTCGGCCCGAACGGCGCGGGCAAGACCACGCTGCTCGGCCTGGCCGCCGGCCTGACCCTGCCCACCGAGGGTGCGATGACCGTCCTCGGCGACCAACTCCCGGGCTCGCCCATGGCGTTGGATCATATCGGCTTCGTCGCCCAGAACGCCGCGCTCTACCCGGGCCTGCCCGTGCGCGACCTGCTCGCGATGGGCCGCCACCTCAACCGCCGCTGGGACGACGGCCGGGCGCGCACCCACCTGGAGGGCCTCGGCATCCCGCTGGACCGCAAGTACGGCCGCCTCTCCGGCGGCCAGCAGGCGCAGGTCTCGCTCGCCCTGGCCCTCGCCAAGCGCCCCGAACTCCTGCTGCTGGACGAGCCGTTGGCCGCGCTCGACCCGCTCGCCCGGCACGACTTCATGTCCGTGCTGCTGACCGCGGTGGCCGAGGACGGCCTCTCGGTGGTGTTCTCCTCGCACGCCGTCAACGAGCTGGAGCAGAGCTGCGACTACCTGGTGGTGCTCGGCGGCGGCCGGGTCCAGGTGGCCGGGGAGGTGGACGACCTGCTCGGCGGACACCGGATGCTCACCGGCCCGACGGCCGAGGCGGACGCGGTCGCCGAGCGGCTGCCGGTGGTCCGCGACCGCCGGGCCGGCGCGCAGTCCCATCTGCTGGTCCGCACCGGCGGCGTGGACGCCCCCGTCTCCGGCGGCTGGCGCCAACAGCGCGTCGGCCTGGAGGAGTTGGTGCTCGCCTACCTGCGTGAGCCGAGCGCCTCCGCCCTGCCCGGACCGCGCGGGGCCGTCCGTACGACCGAGAAGGCGATGCTGTCGTGAGTGCCACCACCCTCGCCCCGCCCCGCTCCGCCGTCCTGCGGGCGGCGGGGCTGCGCCACCGGCCGGCGCTGCTGACCCTGCTCACGGTGATGGGTGCGATCTCCCTCGCCCTGCTGCTGCACGGCTGGTACCTGCACACCGGCCTGGACCGTACCGGCGCGGCCTCCTGCGACCCGACCACCGACGCCTGCCTGGCCCAGTACAAGCAGTTCCAGCGCCAGTACGGCAACGGCATGCTGGAGCTCACCGCCGTGCTCTACGTCCTCGGCGGTGCCTTCGGCGCCTTCCTCGGAGGCCCGCTGCTGGCGAGGGAGTTCGAGCACGGCACGGTCCGCTTCGCGTGGACCCAGGGCGCCGGGCGCACCCGCTGGACGGCGGGCGGCCTGGTCGTGGGCGGCGCGGTGCTGGCCGCCGTGGCGGTGCTGTTCGGACTGCTACTGCGCTGGTGGAGCGAACCGCTGACGATCAGGGAAGGGGGGTTCAGCCCGGAGCTCTTCGAGCAGGCGCCGCCGGTGCTGGTCGGCCGGGTGCTGGTGGCCTTCGGGGTCGCGGCGCTGGCCGGTGCGGTGCTGCGCCGCACCGTGGTCGCGGTGGGCATCGGCCTGGCGGCCTCGGTCGCACTGCCGTTCCTCGCCTACGCCGTGCGCTCGCACTACCTGCCTCCGCTGGAGGAGCCGATGCACACCATGATGCCCATGGCGCTGGACGACCGTTGGGTGCTGAGCGTCTGGTTCTCCGACCCGGCCGGGAACCGGATCTCCCAGAGCGAGTTCTACAACGTCGGCGGCGACTACACGCACCTCCAGGCCTTGGTGCGCGACGGCGGCTACACGGCGCACGAGGTGTACCAGCCGGCGAACCGGTTCTGGCCGTTCCAGCTCATCGAGTTCGGCTGGACGACCCTGCTCGCGGTGGCCCTGTGCGTGGCGGCTGTCTGGTGGGTTCGGCGCCGGGCGGTCTGACCTGCGGCTTCGAAGATGTCTTGAAGATGATCCGTCAAAGCCCTTGCGGGAGGGCGACCTGAGGGCGTTTCCTTTTTCTCGTTAGGAAGGTTTCCTAACGCTCGAGGAATCGGAGCCGTCCATGCGCCCTCAGCCCCGTCGTGCCCTCCGCATCGCCCTCGCCGCCGCCCTGGTGGCCGCGCCCCTGACCGTCGCGGCCACCTCGGCCGCCCAGGCCGCGCCCTCCGCCGCAACGTCCGCGCGGATCGCGGGCGTCGGACTGGACGACCCGCACAAGAAGGACATCGCGATGCAGCTGGTGTCCAGCGCGGAGAACTCGTCGCTGGACTGGAAGGCCCAGTACAAGTACATCGAGGACATCAAGGACGGCCGCGGCTACACCGCCGGCATCATCGGCTTCTGTTCCGGCACCGGTGACATGCTGGAGCTGGTCCAGCACTACACCGACCTCAAGCCCGGCAACATCCTCGCCAAGTACCTGCCGGCCCTGAAGAAGGTCAACGGCAGCGACTCGCACGCCGGCCTCGGTTCCGCCTTCGAGAAGGACTGGGCCACCGCCGCCAAGGACACCGTGTTCCAGCAGGCCCAGAACGACGAGCGCGACCGGGTGTACTTCAACCCCGCCGTCAACCAGGCCAAGGCCGACGGCCTGCGCGCGCTCGGCCAGTTCGCCTACTACGACGCCATCGTGATGCACGGCCCGGGCAACAGCTCGGACAGCTTCGGCGGCATCCGCGCGGCCGCCATGAAGAAGGCCAAGACCCCCGCCCAGGGCGGCGACGAGGCCACCTACCTCAAGGCCTTCCTGGACGCCCGCAAGGTGGTCATGAAGAAGGAGTCCGCGCACTCCGACACCAGCCGGGTCGACACCGAGCAGCTGGTGTTCCTCAACGCCGGGAACTTCGACCTCAACCCGCCGCTCAAGTGGAAGGTCTACGGCGACAGCTACGCCATCAACAGCTGACGCACCGCCAAACGACCGGGCCCGGGAGCGGATACCGCTCCCGGGCCCTCGCGTTCGCCCTCGGGCGTCAGGCGCTCGCGGTGTAGTCGTAGAAGCCGCGGCCGGACTTGCGGCCCAGCAGGCCCGCGTCGACCATCCGGGACAGCAGCGGGGGAGCGGCGTACAGCGGCTCCTTGTACTCGTCGTACATCGACTCGGCGATCGAGACGATGGTGTCCAGACCGATCAGGTCGCACAGCCGCAGCGGGCCCATCGGGTGGGCGCAGCCGGCCTCCATGCCCTTGTCGATGTCGGAGGCGGTGGCCACGCCCGACTCGAACATCCGCACCGCCGAGAGCAGGTACGGCACGAGCAGCGCGTTGACCACGAAGCCGGCCCGGTCGCGGGCGCGGATCGGCTCCTTGCCGAGCACCTGGTTGGCGAAGGCCTCGACCCGCTCGGTGGTGGTCGCCGAGGTGGTCAGGGTCGGGATGACCTCGACCAGCTTCTGCACCGGCGCCGGGTTGAAGAAGTGCAGGCCGATCACCTGCTCCGGGCGGGAGGTGGCGGCGGCGAGCTTCACGATCGGGATCGAGGAGGTGTTGGAGGCCAGGATCGCGTCGCGGCGCTCGACCACCCGGTCCAGCGTCTCGAAGATCTTGACCTTGATGTCCTCGCGCTCGGCGACGGCCTCGACCACCAGGTCGCGGTCCGCGAAGTCGGACAGCTCGACGGTGAAGGACAGCCGGGACAGCGCCTCGTCCCGCTGCTCGGGGGTCAGCTTGCCGCGCTTGACCGCCGTCTCCAGGGAGTTGGTCAGCCGGGTGCGCCCGAACTCCAGCGCCTCCCCGCTGGCCTCCGACACCAGGACGTCCAGCCCGGCCCGGGCGAAGACCTCGGCGATGCCCGACCCCATCAGGCCGCAGCCGACTACTCCGACGCGCGCGATGTCACTCACTCTTTGCCCTTCGGTGGTGCTGGGGGTCGCCCAGCGACTGGTGGCACCAGCGAGCTGCTGGTCAACGGGCCGGTGTACCGGAATGGGTGCACCGGTCACCGCCCTGACGACGTTACTACTCCCTACCGGCCAGTAGGTCACCCCCTCCCTGGGCGAGTGCCACCGTTCTCCCCGGGAAGTGCCACCGTCGACGAATCCTCCGAACGGGTGAGGCCGCCCCGCCCGCGCGTGTGCCCGGGGCTCCCGCCGCCCGGCGGCCGACAGAATGCCGCAGACGGGGGCCGGGGACGGGAAGGGAGCACACGGTGGCGACGGGATCGCTCACAGGGCAGGTCGCCCTGATCACCGGCGGCGGCCGGGGAATCGGCCGGGAGATCGCCATCGGCCTGGCCGCCGAAGGCATGTCCGTGGGCCTCCTCGGCCGCACCCACGAGACGCTGACCGAAACCCTCAAGGAGTGCGCCAAACACGGCGCCCGGGGCGTGGCCGTCACCGCCGACGTCACCCGCCCCGGCTCGGTGCGCGAGGCCGTCCGGCTGGTCGAACGCGACCTCGGCCCGATCGACCTGCTGGTCAACAACGCCGGCCAGGTCGACCGCGCCGAGGTGCCGCTCTGGGAGACCGACCCCCTCCAGTGGTGGCAGGTGGTCGAGACCAACCTGCGAGGCCCCTACAACCTGCTGCGCTGCACCCTGCCCGGCATGGTCACCCGCCGACGCGGCCGGATCATCAACCTCAACTCCGGCTTCGCGCTGCGCCCGGACGGCAACTACACCGCGTACGCGACCTCCAAGGGCGCGCTGCTCCAGCTCTCCGACAACATGGCGGACTCGCTGGCCCGGCACAACATCGTCGTCCTCGACATCAGCCCGGGGGCGGTGGCCACCGACATGACCGCCGGCATGCCGATGTTCAAGGGGACGACGGAGTGGGGCTCGATCCCGTACATGGTCGCGGTCACCGTGGACGCCGCCCGCGGCCGCTTCGACGCGCTGCACGGGCGGTTCATCCACGCGGGGCGGGACGACCTGGAGGAGCTGGTCAACCGGGCCGACGCGATCCGCGAGGCCGACGCCCGGACGCTGCGGCTGCGCCCGTACAAGGAGGACGACCCGATGGCGTGAGCCGTCCGGGCCCCGGACGGCTCACGCCGGGGCCTGCCCGGCGTTGCCGGGCTACGCGCAGAGCTGGCTGGCGGTCACCGGCTTGAGCCCCGCCTTGGCCAGGCCGTCCAGGATCGCCGGCAGCGCGTCGATGGTGCACTGGTGGCCCATGTGCAGGGCCACCACCGAGCCGCCGCGCACCCCGTTCAGCACCCGGCGCTGGAGCTCGGCGGCGGTCGGGTCGTTGTAGTCGCGCGGGTCGACGTCGAAGGACAGCACGTGCTCGTAGCCGACGGCCTTGGCCTGGTCGCGCACCATCCGGGTGGCGTACTGCGCGGCCGAGGGGCGGAACCAGCGGCCGATCGAGCCGGTGAGCCGCTGCAGCCGGTCGGCGCACTGGGCGATCTCGGCGCGGGCCTGGTCCGGGGTCATCGACGAGATGTCGAGGTGGTTCTGGGTGTGGTTGCCCAGCTCGTGGCCGCCGTCCAGGATCCGCCGGGCCATCTGCGGCTGCTGGTCCAGCCAGCTGCCGACCGCCATCACGGTCAGCTGGAGGCCGCGCTGCTCGGCGGCCTCCAGCAGGGCGGTGGCCAGCTTCGGATCGCCGCTGCCGTGGAAGGTGAGGGCGACGCTCCTGCTGCTGCGCGGGCCGTTCACC
>NZ_JAFLNG010001039.1 GCF_017427025.1 Streptomyces sp. FH025 | reverse complement strand
TATTCCATCGGTCGAAGAATCCCATGATTCTCTCCCTTCGCATGGGCTACTCCCAACCTACTTGAGAACGGCCCGGGTGCGAGTCCAAGAACGAGTAAAGTGTTCGCCCAAGAAAACCCAACGCGAATTGAATAGATATTCATTAACGCCTTGAACGGATAACGGGCAGTCACCTTCGCTGCGCGATCAGCGCCGAGCGCCCGGGGATGCACGGGCGCTCGCCGTCACCCAGGGTTCGGGGACTAGGCTGAGCTGGAAATATGATCTTCAGGAGAAACATGCCTGCCGCCAAACCCCGCGTCCTGCTCGTCACCGACCTCGCCTACCAGGCCCGGGGCCGCCGCTACTGCGACGAGGACATCCGACTCTCCGCCCGCCTGCGCGAGGACTTCGACGTCGCCCTGTGCCACCCCCTCGACGCCGCCTCGCTCATGGACGCCTTCGACGTGGTCCTCGTCCGCAACAGCGGCCCGGTGCTCAACTACCGCGCCGAGTACGAGGCCTTCCGCGACCGCGCGCTCGAACGCGGCACCCCCGTCCTCACCCAGCTGACCGGGCGCGCCGACATGGCCGGCAAGCAGTACCTGCTCGAACTGAGCGCCGCCGGATACCCCGTCATCCCCACCATCGACCGGGCCGAGGACCTCGCCCGCCTGCCCGCCGTCCCCGAGTACGTCGTCAAGCCGAAGCTCGGCGCCGACTCGATAGGACTGCGGATCGTCCCCCGCGAACGGCTCGACACCGTCACGTACGACGACGTCCTCGTCCAGCCGCTGATCCGCTTCACCTACGAGGTCTCGTTCTACTTCGTCGACGACGCCTTCCAGTACGCCCTCCACGCCCCCGACCCCGAGCGGCGCTGGCGCCTCGTACCGTACGAACCCACCGCCGCCGACATCGAGTTCGCCCGCAGCTTCATCGCCTGGAACACCGTCGAGCACGGCATCCAGCGGGTCGACGCCTGCCGCACCCCCGAGGGTGAACTCCTCCTCGTCGAACTGGAGGACCTCAACCCGTACCTCTCGCTCGACCTGGTCGACGAGGCCACCCGTGAGCGCTTCGTCGCCGCCCTCAAGGCCTCCCTGCTCACCCTCGCTACGAGGCCCTGACCCGCCGCGCCGCCTCGGTCAGCACCGCGCCCAGCGGCAGACCGATCCGGGCCTCTGCCAAGTCGTCCCCGCGGGTCGCGCCCTGATTGACGATCACCACAGGCGTGCCCGCGCGGGCGGCGTGCCGGACGAAACGCAGTCCCGACATGACCGTGAGCGACGAGCCGAGCACCACCAACGCCTGGGCGGCATCGACCAGTTGGTAGCAGCGCTGGACCCGGGGCTTGGGCACGCCCTCGCCGAAGAAGACGACGTCCGGCTTGAGCACTCCCCCGCACGCGGCACACGGGGCGACCCGGAAGCCGTCCACCAGCTCCTGCGGCAACTCGGCGTCGCCGTCCGGGTTCACCCGGGCCGGACCGTCCCGGAACCCGGCGTTCAGCTCCTCCAGCCGCCGGTCCAACTCCTCGCGCGAGCCGATCCGCCGGCACGCCAGGCACACCACCCGGTGCAGCCCGCCGTGCAACTCCACCGCCGCCCGCGTCCCGGCCGCCCGGTGCAGACCGTCCACGTTCTGCGTGATCACCGCCGACACGTGCCCGGACCGCCGCAACCGCTCCACCGCCCGGTGCCCGGCATTGGGCTCGGCCCGCGCGATCGTCCGCCAGCCGACGTGGCTGCGCGCCCAGTACCGCCGACGGGCCGCCTCGCTCCCCGTGAACTCCTGGTACGTCATCGGCGTCCCCCGCCGCCGGCTGCCCGTCTCCCCGCGGTAGTCCGGGATCCCCGACTCCGTCGACAGCCCCGC
>NZ_JAFLNG010001038.1 GCF_017427025.1 Streptomyces sp. FH025 | reverse complement strand
CCACCGGGGGAAGCCGGGGGTCCGGCTCGGGCGGGATGACGTCGGCGGTCTCGACCATGGCGTCGCTCCGCCGCCCCCGTCGAAGCCGCCGCCGCTGATGATCAGCAGCACCAGGGCTCCTCGACCTGGAACGGGCAGTGCGGGGCCACCAGCGGGACGAACAGCACCCAGGGCTGCTCGGGCGGGTTCGCCAGCCACTGCTCGGCGGAGCGGACGGCGGCCTCGTCGGGGTCGGTGCGGCGTGCTGATGTGCGGGTTGCCGAACGCGCCGACGGCGTCGCCGCGCAACTGGTCGGGCACGAGGATCACGAAGTCGGGGCGGGAGGTCATGTGCTGCTCGTGTTCTGGAGACGACAGGGCCTCGGGGATCCGGTGGGCATCGTGGACTCCCTAGGCGTGGCGCGCGTCAGTCGGGCTGGACCGGGCGCTGGTCACGGGTCTGGAGCAGGGCCATCCAGCGCGCCGCGAGTTCGGCGGTGCGCGGCCGGTCGGGGGCGTGCCAGGACACCGGCACGTTCAGGGAGTGGAGGCGGGCTTCGAGGTCCTCGGCCAGGTGCTCGCGACCGGTGTCCCGCAGGTGCCGGGCGTACCGCGCGGGGTCGTTGTAGTACGTCGGGCCGGTCTGCAGGGTCGCCTGCATCGGGTCGGGCAGGCAGCCGGGGCGGCCGGCGTACCGGTCCCACCACTCGGCGAGGTGGGAGCGCATGGTGGCGGCGAGTTCGGGCTCGGCGTCGAGCAGGTCGCGGGTCAGGTAGGGGTCGCCGGTGACGTCGAAGAGCTGCTCCCACTCCGCGCGGAAGCTCCCGGGGTGGTAGGTGCGGATGTAGAGGTGGTCGCGGGTGCGCACCGCACGCTGGTAGGTGTGGGCGCCGTGGCCGAGGACCAGGTACGGCCTGGACTCGATGGCCTCGCCGCGCACCGCGGGGGCGAAGGAGGTGCCCTGCCAGCCCGCCGGGGTGGGGAGGCCGAGGAGGTCGCACAGGGTGGGGGCGAGGTCGATGTTGTACAGGAGCGCGTCGTTGCGTCGCGCCTCGGCGGGGAGTTCGTCGGTGACGCCGGGCCAGTACACCACCAGCGGCAGCCGGTGGGTCGGTTCGTTGGCCAGGCCGTGCTCCGCGTAGGAGCCCTGCTCGCCGAAGGACTCGCCGTGGTCGGCGCTGACGATCACGGCGGTGTCCTGCGCGATCCCCAACTCCTCCAGGGTGGCCATCAGTTGGCCGAAGTAGTGGTCCCAGTAGTGGACCGCTCCGTCATAGCCGTTGATCAGGTGCTCGAAGTCGGCGCGGGAGCGGATGGCGTCGGGCATGTTGTGCGGCACCGGCGAACGGCCGCCGCCCGTCAGCGAGTAGTGCAGGTCCAGGGCGCTGCGCGGGCCGTAGACCTCGGCGTGGGCGGCGATGGTCTCCTCGTCGGGCCAGTCCTGCACGGGGCCGGAGGCGGCCACCTTCTCGGTCCACTCGGCGGGCTGGGTGTAGTTGGTGTGCGGGTCCCAGTAGGTGAGGTGCAGGTACCAGTTGTCGTCCGCCGCGTGGCGGCGGATCCAGTCGGTGGCGGCGCGGTTGACGTCCTGGGCCTCCTCGTCGCCGAAGCGGGCGGTGGCGCGGATGGACTCGCGGAAGTTGGCGTGGAAGAAGTACGCACGGTGGCGCTCGGCGAACACCGAGACGGCGGCGGTGTAGTAGCCGCCCCAGCCGAGGCGCTGGCCGAGCAGGGGGCGGTCGGGCTCGGGGCCGTGCCCGGAGTCGAGCCGGAACTGGGCCGCCGGCCCGAAGTGCCCGATCACGCCGTTGGTGATGCCGAACTGGCCGCTGGTCAGGGCCGTTCGGGAGGGCATGCAGGGCGAGTCCGAGCAGTAGTAGCGGTCGAAG
>NZ_JAFLNG010001037.1 GCF_017427025.1 Streptomyces sp. FH025 | reverse complement strand
CCAAGCGGTACGGCGCCACCACGGCCGTCGACCAGTTGACCTTCACCGTCCGGCCGGGCACCGTCACCGGCTTCCTCGGCCCCAACGGCGCGGGCAAGTCCACCACGCTGCGGATGATCCTGGGCCTCAACACCCCCACCGAGGGCAGCGTCACCGTGGCCGGGGTGCCCTTCGCGAACCGGCCGCGCGGCCTGCGGCACGTCGGCGCCCTGCTGGACGCGGGCGACGTGCACGGCGGGCGCAGCGCCCGGGCGCACCTCGCGGCGCTGGCCCGCAGCAACCGCATCCCGCTCGGGCGGGTGGAGGAGGTGCTGGCGGAGGTCGGGCTCGGCAAGGCCGCCGGGCGGCGGATCGGCGGCTACTCGCTGGGCATGAAGCAGCGGCTCGGCATCGCGGGGGCGCTGCTCGGCGATCCGCCGGTGCTGCTCTTCGACGAGCCGCTGAACGGGCTGGACCCGGAGGGCGTGCTGTGGGTGCGCGGGCTGTTCCGCCGGCTCGCGGACGAGGGGCGGACGGTGTTCGTCTCCAGCCACATGATGGCCGAGATGGAGCACACCGCGGACCGGCTGGTGGTGATCGGGCGCGGGCGGCTGATCGCCGACGAGAGCCTCGCCGAGTTCTCGGCCCGCAACGCGGAGACCTCCGTGGCCGTACGCGCGCCGGAACTCGCCTCGCTGGAGCCGGCGTTGCGGGCCGATGGGGCGGAGGTACGGCGGGTGGAGCCGCAGTTCGCGATCGTCACCGGGCTGCCCGCCGAACGGATCGGCGAACTCGCGCTGCGGCACGGCGTGGTGCTGCACGAGCTCGCCACCCGGACGTCGTCCCTGGAGTCGGCGTTCATGTCCCTGACCGCCGACAGCGTCGAGTACCTGGCTGGAGAGGCCCGATGAGCACCGTGACCGCCACCTTCACCGAGCCGGCGCCCCGGTTCACCGACCTGCTCGCCGCCGAGTGGATCAAACTGCGCTCGCTGCGCTCGACGTACTGGGTGCTGGCGCTCGCCGCGCTGGCGGCGATCGTGGTCAACCTCAACGCCGTGCACACCGACCTGACGTACATCGACCACCCGTCGCCACGGCTGCCCGGCATGCCGCCGTACCGGTACGACCCGCTGTTCCACGGCCTGGGCAACATCTCCAGCGACCTGATGGCGGTCGCGGCCGGCAGCCTCGGGGCGATCACCGTGTTCGGCGAGTACACCACCGGCCTGATCCGCACCACCTTCGCCGCCGTCCCCGACCGGCGGGGCGTGATCGCGGCCAAGGTGCTGCTGATCGGCGGGATCACCACGCTCGCCGGGGTGGTGGTGTCGGTGGTGTCCTTCTTCGGCACCAACGCGATGCTGGCCTCCCGGCACGTCGGGCTCTCCATCACCGACGACGGCTGTCTGCGGGCGGTGCTCGCCTACGCGGCGATCGTGCCGACCTGCGCGCTGATCGGGATGGCGCTGGGCGCGCTGCTACGGCACGCCACCGCCTCGATCGTGTCGCTGGTGATGCTGATGTTCATCCTGCCGATGATGTTCGGCGGGGACCGGTACCGCTGGCTGAAGGAGATCGGCACCCACCTGCCGCTGGCCACCGTCCAGCGGCTCACCATCAACCCCAACTCCATGACCACGATGGGGAAGTACGCGCCGAGCGTGCTGGACTCGTGGATCACCATGGGGCTATGGGCGGCCGCCGCGGTGGCGGTGACGGTGGTCGTGGTGCGGCGCCGGGACGTGTGAACCGGCCCTGACGCCCGGCCCTGACGCCCGGCCCCGACGCCCGGCCCTGAGGCGGTCAGGCCGAGGCGGCCTTGGTGCGGAAGGCGCGCAGGGTGTCGGCGGGGACGCCGCAGGCGGGGAGGAACGCCTCGGCGCCGCCGT
>NZ_JAFLNG010001036.1 GCF_017427025.1 Streptomyces sp. FH025 | reverse complement strand
ATCGAGGGCGCGGTGACCCGGATGTCCCGGCTCACCCGCCACCTCGGCCGGGTCCGCGAGCAGGGCGTCGCCGACTACGGCCTGCACAGGCACGAGTTCGACACCCTCCACGTCCTGGCCGGTCGCGGCGGCCACGCCGCCCCCTCCGACCTGCGGGCCGACCTCAACCTCGCCCCGGCCTCCGTCACCGGCCGCCTGGAGACCCTGGAGCGCCGCGGCTTCATCGTCCGCACCCCCTCGGCCGAGGACCGCCGCAAGGTCGACATCGTCCTGACCGAGGCCGGCCGCGCCGCCTGGCACGCGGCCCTGGCCGTGGTCGGGCGCGAGGAGCGGCGGCTGCTCGGCGTGCTGACGCAGGACGAGCGGCGGACGCTGTCGGACCTGCTGCGGAAGGTGATGCTGCTCCAGGAATCGGGCGGCCCGAGCCGTCCGGTCAGCCGCGCCCCGGCTGCCGCCCCGCCTCCAGACGCCTGAGGGTGAGCTTGAGCCAGGCGATGTAGGACGCGGTGGCGGCGAACCCCTGCTCGTGGGCCAGGAGTTGGACCTCCCGTGCCCAGACCGGGTCGAGCCCGGGGACCTGCGCCTCGTAGGAGTCGGGGATGTCGAGCGAGCCGTTCGTGCTGACGTTCCGCTCGCGGTACTCGAGTTCGGTGCGGACGACGTCGATGGCGATCTCGCGGTCGAGCTGGCCGGCGAAGATGAACCGCAGGGTGAAGTCGAGGTCGCCGGGCCGCGGCGAGGGGGTGTAGGGGGAGCGGGCCCAGTCGAGCAGGGCCTCGTGGCCCTGCTCGGTGATCCGGTAGATCTTCGCGTCCGGGCGCCCCTCGCGGGGGTCGACGTCGAAGGCGACCAGGCCGCGGTCGACCATCTTCCCGAGGGTGCGGTAGATCTGCGGCAGCTGCACGCCGTAGCCGAGGAACCTGCCCGGGCCCTCCACCATCCAGCGGCGAAGGTCGTAGCCGGTGATCCGCCGCAGGCAGAGCATTCCGAGGATCATGTACTCCAGTTGCATCCCGGTCCCGGTCTCCTGTGGCTCTCGGCTGCTGCGGTGGGTCAGGCGTCGGCGGCGCAGCGGAAGCCGGAGTGGCCGCTGGAGGCATCGAGGTCGTTCGCGGTGCGCGCGGCAACACGGTACCGGTTGCAGTAGGAGTCGTGGCACAGGTAGGAGCCGCCGCGGATCACCTTGGCACCCCCGCTGACCGGCCCCCGCGGGTTCACCGCGAGGTCCGGGCCGTGGTCGGTGGTCCACCAGTCGGCGCACCACTCCCACACGTTGCCCGACACGTTGTACAGGCCGAAGCCGTTGGGCTCGAAGGCGTCGACCGGCGCCGTGCCGCGGTGGCCGTCGGCGGCGGTGTTCTTCGCGGGGAACTGTCCGCGCCAGACGTTGCACCGGTACACGCCGTCCTGGTCGAGCTCGTCGCCCCAGGGGAAGCGCCGCTGGTCGAGGCCGCCGCGGGCGGCGTACTCCCACTCCGCCTCGGTCGGCAGCCGCTTTCCGGCCCACCGGGCGAAGGCGGCGGCGTCGTTCCAGGAGACGTGCACGGCCGGGTGGTCGCCGCGCCCGTCGAGGCCGCTGCCGGGCCCCTCGGGCCGGTCCCAGCGGGCGCCGTTCACCCCGCACCACCACGGGGTGCGGGCGGGGCGCGGGGAGGTGCTCCGCAGCACGCCGGGCAGGAAGGGTGCGAAGACGTACGACCAGCCGATCCGTTCGGCGTCCGTGACGTAGCCGGTGGCCTCGACGAACGCGGCGAAGCGGTCGTTGCTGACGGCGTGCGCGTCGATCCGGAAGGCGTCCACGCGCACCGGGCGGACGGGGCCCTCGCCGTCCGTCGCGAAGCCCTCGGCGTCGTCGGTGCCCATGAGGAAC
>NZ_JAFLNG010001035.1 GCF_017427025.1 Streptomyces sp. FH025 | reverse complement strand
CGGGCCGCTCCCCCAGCGCCCGCAGGAACCCGGCCAGTACCGCGCCGGTCTCACCGCCGCCCGCGTACAACTGCCCGTCCGGGAAGGAGTCCTGCACCGCGTGCGCGACGTGCACCGCCAGCGCCGAGGCCCCGCTTCCGGACGGCCCGGACAGGCCCACCACCGGCGAAGCACCGGCCGCCCGCAGCGCCCGCTCCGCCACCCGCACCAGCCCGGCCCGCCCGACCAGATCCGGGATGTCCGGCGGCAGCTGACACGGCCGGGGCAGCGCCCGGACGGCCACCACCGCCTCCCCGCGCCGGATCCGCTCCGCCAACTCCGCCACCGCAGCCGCCGGTTCGAGCCCCAGATCCCGGTCCAACCGCTCCCGCAGCGCCTCGTACTCCGCCAGCGCCTGCGCCGTCCGGCCGCAGCGGTGCAGCGCCAACAGGTGCAGCCGGTGCACCTCCTCGTCCTGCGGATGGTCCGCCGCCAGCACGCCCAACGGCCCCAGCGCCTCCGCGTGACGCCCGAGCGCCAAGTCCACGTCGTACCGCACTTTCAGCGCCGCCAGGCGCCCCGCCGCCAGCCGCTCCCGGACCCTCTCCGCGAGCGGCCCGGGCACGCCGTCCAGCGCGCGCGGCCCCGCCCAGGCCCCGAGCGCCCGTGCCAGCAACTCCCGGGCCCGCGCCGGGTCCTGGTGACGCAGCGCGACGGCCTCCGCCACCGTGTCCTCGTACTGGAAGACGTCCACCGCCTCGCGCGGCACCCCGAGCCGGTAGCCGCCCGCCGCCGCGACCAGCAGCCCCGGCTCGCCCAGGGCCCGCCGCAAGCGGTGGACATGCGTGCCGATCTGCCCGGTCGGATCCTTCGGCCAGCGGACGTCATCCTCCCCCCACAGGCCCTCGACCAGCCGGTCCGTGGGGACCAGTCGGCCCGGAGAAAGCAGCAGGGCGGCGAGCACGGCCCGCTGTTGTGGTCGGCCGAGGTCGACCTCACGACCGTCGTACCGGGCGCGCAGCGGCCCCAGCACGCGGAATTCGAGCCCCACGGCCCACCCCTCGAAGCCCACAGTCCGGTGCACAATCAGTGACAGAGCATAAGTCGCCGGGGTAGGGGGGCGCCGCATTCCGGACGGAAGTGGCGAGATCCCGGCACAGGACGACCGGCACAGGACGACCGGCAGGGGACGGGACACATGGTGAACACGGGGGGACCGCAGCTGCGGTTCGCACTGCTGGGCCCGCTGCGGGCCTGGTACGGAGCCGAGGAGGTGGAACTCGGCCGCCCGCAGCAGCGCGCCGTGCTCGCCGTGCTGCTCGGCGGCGCCGGGCGGACGGTGGCGACCTCGGTGCTGATCGAGGGTGTGTGGGGCGGCACCCCACCGGGCGACCCGCGCAAGGCCGTCCAGCTCGCCGTCTCCCGGCTGCGCGCCGCGTTCAGGCCGCACACCGGCGACGACCCGCAGCGCCTGCCACTGGTGCGCGTCGGCGACGGCTACGCGCTCAAGCCCGCACCCACCGACGCCCAGGAGTGGCAGGCGCTGCTCTCCGAGGCCGAACGACTGCGCCAGGCCGGCGCCCCGCCGCAGGACGTACGGGAGGTGCTGCACCGCGCCCAGCGGCTGTGGGACGGCGAGCCGCTCGCCGGACTGCCCGGGCCGCACGCCGAAGCCGTCCGAGCCCGCCTCACCGAACAGCGGATCTCGGCCAGGGAGACCCAGCTGGAACTGGACACCGAACTCGGCGACCGCACCGACCTCACCGCCAAAGCCGCCGCGCTCGCCCTGGAACACCCCGGCCGGCCCCGGCTCACCGCCGTCCTGATGCACGCCCTCCACCAAGCCGGCCGCAAGGCCGAGGCACTCGCCGTGTACGAGGACGCCCGCCCGTCGCTGCCG
>NZ_JAFLNG010001034.1 GCF_017427025.1 Streptomyces sp. FH025 | reverse complement strand
ACGATCGGAACGGCGAACCACAACGGCCAGGTGATCATCTCCTACACGGTCCCGTCCCTGACCATCACCAAGACCCACACCAAGCACTTCACCCAGGGGCGGGACGGCACCTACACCATCACCGTGGGCAACGCCGCCGGCGCTGCCCCGACCAACGGCACCACGGTCACCGTGCAGGACACGCTCCCCGCCGGGCTCCGCGCCGACAGCATCAGCGGTGCGGGATGGACCTGCACCCTGAACACCCTCACCTGCACCCGTAGCGACGTCCTCGCCGCCGGGAGCAACTACCCGCCCATCACCCTGAAGGTCGACGTCTCCTGCAAGGCCCGTGCCCAGGTGACGAACACCGCCACGGCGACCGGAGGCGGCGACACCACCACCCACACCGCCACCGACCCGACCAAGATCAAGTCCCACGAGCACGACGAGCGCTGCGAGCGCCACGACCACTGGTAACCCGACCGGCCCGTCCCGACGGCGGGGCACGTCCATGAGGACGGCCCCGCCGTCGGCACGATGCGAATCCGGCGCCGGAGCCGTCACCCGACCGTCGATCCGAAGAGCGCCAGCAGTGCCGCGTAGCCGAGCACGACCGCCAGGGCGCCCAGTACGTGGGTGCGCCTGGGGGCTGCCGCCCCCGGGACCAGCCAGAACTCCAGGACCCGGTTGATCAGCGGCATCACCGCCCAGGTGAGGATGCTGACGCTCAGTACGTTGCTGATGAACAGCGCCAGGTAGCCGGGGGCGTCGGCGGCCTGCAGCGCCTTGCCCGCCGTCAGGTTCAGCACCATGACGGTGGGATAGAGCCCCAGGAGCACGCACATGGCCTGCTTCCAGTTGGGCGGAGCGGTGGTCGCTCCGGTGGCCGTTCCGGAATCGCGACCGAAGCGGAACCATCCGCTGAACGCTGAAGCGATCTGCTGGACGTCGTAGGACGCGTAGGTGTCGCGGCCCTCGTCGAGGAGCTTTCTCCTCGCGGCGGACGTGAGCCAGTTCTCCAGGTGCTCCCTGGTGTCGAAGCGCACGATGGAGACCCAGTTCTCCTGGACTCCCGGCACCGGCCGGAAGAGCTCGTCCCCCATGCAACCGGGGGACTTCTCCTGCGCCTTCCGCAGCTTCGCGTGCCACCGCACGAACTGCGGTTCGCGGCCGGGGAGGACGCGATGGGAGATCACGGCCGTCACGGCCTCCGCCGCCGGCGGCTCGCCGGTCAGCACCTCCAGGGAGGGCGGCCCCTCGAACAGCGCACGCCCCTCCTCCAGCATCCGCCCCCGCTCAGGGGAATCGAGCCAGGCCGTGAGCCGGTCGACCCGGTCGAAACGGAAGATCACCACCCATTCTCCGCCCGCGCCGTCCTCGGGCGGATAGATCTCCGTACCGTCGAATCCGTCGAAGCCCCGTGCCAGCTCGGTCATCCTGTCCTGCCAGCGCCGGTAATCGGCCTCGCTGCCCTTGCGCACCTTCTGCGAGACGACCACGGTGGCGCTGTCTTCACCACGGCTTGCAGCAGCGTTCACCCCTCCTACGCTAATCGCGATGGGAAAAACGGGCAAAACATGACATTAAACCATATATTGATTGGCTTGGCGGCCGCGTCCCGGACAATCGCAAGGTTTTCCTGATCCTCACCCCCGCCGACCAGCCGGGGCGTTCCGGCCGGTCGGCGGGGGTGTTTCCGGCCTCGGTGGCCGGTTGTCATGCACGGTTTGAGCTGGAAGGTTACCTCTCAGTAGTGTCGCGGTGTCCCACGGGTGAACACCCGTCATTTCCTGAAGGAACCTCACGTGCACCTCCTCCGGTCCCGCCGGTCCTCCCGCCTGCTGCGCTGCACCCTGGCCGCGGCCACCGCCCTGCTCGCCGCCGTCGCTCCCGCTGTCGCC
>NZ_JAFLNG010001033.1 GCF_017427025.1 Streptomyces sp. FH025 | reverse complement strand
CGCCCGGCCGGTGCCGACCCGGCGCACCACCGAGCTGGTGCTGGTGCTGGCGGCCGTCCTGGCCGCGGTGTTCGGCTACATCGAGGTCGGCGTCAACCTGGACGGCAGGGTGCCGGCCGACGCGGCCGCGTACGGCGCCGCGCTCGGTGTGCTGGCCCTGGCGGCGCACGGGGCGGTCCGGTGGCGGGCCCCGTACGCGGACCCGCTGCTGCTGCCGATCGCCCTGCTGCTCAACGGGCTCGGCCTGGTGGTGATCTACCGCCTGGACCGGGCCACCAGGGGCCCGGCCGCGGCCTCCACCCAGCTGCTCTGGTCGAGCCTCGGGGTGGCGCTGTTCATCGCCGTGCTGCTGCTGGTGCGTGACCACCGGCGGTTGCGGCGCTACGCGTACCTCGGGGCGCTGGTGGCACTCGTCCTGCTGGTGCTGCCGATCTTCTTCCCGCCGGTGTACGGCTCCCGGATCTGGATCCTCATCGGGCCGCTCTCCTTCCAGCCGGGGGAGTTCGCCAAGATCCTGCTGGCCGTCTTCTTCGCCGCCTACCTGGCGGTGCACCGGGACGCGCTGGCGCTCACCGGGCGCCGGCTCTGGCGCTGGCAGCTGCCGCGCGGGCGGGTGCTCGGGCCGGTGCTGATGATCTGGGCGGCCTTCGTCGGCGTCCTGGTGCTGGAGACCGACCTCGGCACCTCGCTGCTGTTCTTCGGCCTGTTCGTGGTGATGCTCTACGTGGCCACCGCGCGCACCGGCTGGATCGCGATCGGACTGGCCCTGGCGGCGGTCGGCGCGGTGACGGTCGGCTGGCTCTCGCCGCACGTGCACAGCCGGGTGGCGGACTGGCTGGACCCGCTGGGCTCGATCGCGGCGGGCAAGGGCGCCAACCAGATCGCCCAGTCGCTGTTCGCCTTCGCCTGGGGCGGCGAGCTGGGCACCGGGCTGGGCAACGGGCACTCGGTGCTGATCGGGTTCGCCGCCAAGTCGGACTTCATCCTCGCCACCATCGGCGAGGAGCTCGGCCTGACCGGGCTGATCGCGGTGTTCCTGCTGTACGCGGTGCTGATCTCGCGGGGCTTCAGGACGGGCATCGCGCTGCGCGACCCGTTCGGGCGGCTGCTGGCGATCGGGCTGGCGGCGATCGTCGGCCTCCAGGTGTTCGTGGTGGCGGGCGGGGTGCTCGCGCTGATCCCGCTGACCGGGATGACCATGCCGTTCATCGCCCAGGGAGGCTCCTCGGTGGTCACCAACTGGATCATCGTCGCGCTGCTGGTGCGCATGAGCGACGACGCCCGCAGGCCCGCACCGGGGCTGGGCTGATGGCGCGGATCCGGCCCAAGGGGATCCGGCCCAACGGGATCCGGCCCAAGGGGAACGGCCCGCAGGGCCTGCCCGGGATCTCGGTCACCGGGCGCCGGGCGGCCACCTTCTGCCTGCTGCTGGTCGCGGCGCTGTGCGTCCAGGCCACCCGGGTGCAGGTCTTCGAGGCCGGGGACCTCAACCGCAACAGCGCCAACCAGCGGCTCACCGTCGAGCGGTACGGCCAGCCGCGCGGCGACATCCTGGTCGGCGCCGACCCGGTGACCGGCTCCCAGAGGACCGGCGGCCGGTACGCGTACAAGCGCACCTACACCGACGGCCCGCTGTACGCCGCCGTCACCGGCTACGCCTCCCAGGCGTACGGCAACACCCAGCTGGAGGGCACCGAGGACGAGCTGCTGACCGGCACCGACGGCCGGCTGACCGGCTGGGCGCTCTGGGACGCGATCACCCGTCGGCAGAACCCCGGCGGGGACGTGTACACCACGCTGAACCGGGCCGCCCAGGAGGCCGCGATGCGCGGGCTCGGCTCGCAGAAGGGCGCGGTGGCCGCGATCGAACCGGCCACCGGGCGGATCCTGG
>NZ_JAFLNG010001032.1 GCF_017427025.1 Streptomyces sp. FH025 | reverse complement strand
GCCTACGGACAAGGTAGGCGGGGGAGACGCCCCGGGGCTGCGGGCGAAGGGCAGCCGTCGACGGGACCTTGGCCCCGCCCGCTCCGGCCCTTCGACCGGAGCCGTCCCGTTCGCCCGGATGGCGCATCATGTGGCGGGTGCAGAGTGCAGAACGCCCCGGAGCGGGCACCGGCAGTTCCCACGGCCGCTCCGGACCGGTACCACCTGACGGCCCTCCACCGGTCCGGGCCCCCGCTTCCACCGACCTGACCGAGGCGGTCCGCGCCGCACAGGGCGGGGACGAGGAGGCGTTCCGGCTGCTGTTCCGGACCGTCCAGCCGGGCCTGCTGCGCTACCTGCGGGTGCTGGTCGGCGGACGGCCGGAGGACATGCAGGACGCCGAGGACATCGCCTCCGAGACCTGGCTCCAGATCGCCCGCGACCTGCGCGGCTTCTCCGGTGACGGGGACGGCTTCCGCGGCTGGGCGGCCACCATCGCCCGCCACCGCGCCCTGGACCACCTGCGCGCCCGGCGCCGCCGTCCGGTCGCCGACCTGCCGTACGAGTACCTGGCCGAGCTGGCGGCCGGGGACGACACCGCGGGCGCCGCGCTGACCACCGTCGGCACCGCGGACGCGCTGGCGCTGATCTCCCGGCTGCCGCGCGACCAGGCCGAGGCGGTGCTGCTGCGGGTGGTCATGGAACTGGACGCGGAGAGCGCCGCCCGGGTGCTCGGCAAACGGCCCGGCAGCGTCCGGATGGCCGCCCACCGAGGGCTGCGGCGGCTGGCCAAGCTGCTGGAGCAGCCCTTCGGGGCGGGCGCCGGGATCCCCGCGGCCCGACCGGCCGAACCGGGGGCCGGCCGGCCCGACGGAAAGGCCGACGGAAAGGCCGATGGGAAGCCCGACGGAAAACCCGCGAAGAAAAGTTCTCCGCAAGGTGTGACAGAACGCCGGGCCGCGACGCTGAAGGACATGAGATGAGCACCAACCGATCCCGTCGGATCGACCGTGATGCCGCCGAGCAACTGCTCGGCGGTGCCGTGGGCGGCCCGTCGGACGGACAGGACGCCTCGCTCACCGGACCGGACGGTCCCGGGCGGCTCGCCCGGGTACTGGCCGCGGCCGCCGCCCCGGCGACGACCGCGGAACTGGCCGGGGAGGAGGCCGCCCTGACCGCGTTCCGGGAGGCGAGTCTCACGCCCGACCCCGTAGTGACCCCCGTCCGGAGACGATCGATGGCAACCGCCGCGCTGGCCAGGGCCTTCAGCACGAAGGCCGCTGCCGCCGTGCTCGGCGCCACCGTGCTGTGCGGGGTCGCGGTCGCGGCCGGCACCGGCAACCTGCCGGTCTCGCTGGGCGGCGGCCCGTCCGAACCGGAGCACACGGTGGCCGTACCGGGCGGCTCCGGCTCCAACGCCGGGAACGGCAAGGGCGGCGGTACCGACGGCAAGGGCAACGGAAGCGGCAACGGAAGCGGCAACACCAACGGAAGCGCCAACGGCAAGGGCCACGCCAAGGGCAACGCCAACGGCGAGGACGCCAACGGCGGTGGCGGTACCAAGCCGGGCAAGAACGGTGTGACCGTCCCGACGCCACCGACCCCACCGGCCGCATCCGGCCCGCCGGACGTCCGTCCGAGCAGGAACGTCCACTCCGAGGACGAGCAGTCGGCCCGGAGATGACCCCCAGAACTCCGGGTGGGCGGCGAGCGACTCCCCCCGGGCTCGCCGCCCACCCGGATCGAACCACCCGCAGGACCCGCAGGAACGGCAAGACCCGCAGGAACCGCAAGACGCACCACCACCCGAAGACCCCGGGTGGACGGTCGGCTCCCCCGTGCCCACCGTCCACCCGGCCGGCCCCGGCCGGACCGGCAGGCGCTCACCCCGGATGCGCCCCGGCCCGGCCGGCCCGGAACGTGCGGCCCGC
>NZ_JAFLNG010001031.1 GCF_017427025.1 Streptomyces sp. FH025 | reverse complement strand
GCACTTCCCGACCGAGGACTCCATGCGTCTGCGCAGCAGCTCGATCCGCGCGAAGATCATCGCGCTGCTCCTGGTGCCCATCGTCGCGCTCATCGCCCTGTGGGTGTACGCGACGCTCGCCACCACCGGGGACGCCTGGAACCAGTTGGGGATCAGCCGTGCGTACAAGGAGTACGAGGCGCCGGTCGACCAGTACGCGAACGACTTGCAGGGCGAGCGTCGGGCCGCCGTCCAGCACCTGGCCGACCCGGCCTCGCCGGTCGCCCGGGACGCCTTCGAGCACGCCAGGACCGCCACCGACCACAGCCTCGCCGTGCTGCGGCAGAAGAAGGACGGCGCCGGCGCCCGTCTCTCCGCCGCCCAGCGGGCCCGCCTGGTGCAGATCGTCGCCGCCGCCGACCAGCTCGGACCGCTGCGCGCCCAGGTCGGCCGACTGGCGCTCAACTGGGAGTTCGCACTCGATCAGTACAGCGACCTGGTCAAGCCGGTCTTCGGCTTCCGGTCCGCCTACGTCGCCCGGCAGAGCGGACAACTTCCCCGCCAGGGAACGATCCTGATCGAGCTGGTGCGCGCCCGCGAGTACCTCGCGCAGGAGGACGCGGCGATGGAGGGCCTGCGCACCAACACGACCAGGCCGACCGCCGAGCAGTACCAGGTCGCGTTGGACGCCCTGCACAACCAGCAGGCGCTGTTCACCGTCTACATCGCCGAACTGGAACCCGCCGACCAGGCCGACTACATCGCCCTGCGCGGCGGCGAGGCCTGGGGCGCGCTGGCCCGGGCCGAGGCCGACTTCGTCGGCGCCGGCGGGCCGGAGCGGGTCGGTCAGGCGCTCAACGGCGACAACTGGCGGGAGACCGCCGACCGTTCGCTCGGCGACCTCGCCTCGATCAACTCCCGGATCTCCGCCGGACTGGACGAACGCGGGCGGTCCGCCGCGATCGCCTCGCTCTGGCGGGGCGGCATCGCCGGTGCGGTCGGCCTGGTCGCCGTCGTGCTGTCGGTGCTGATCTCCTCCCGGATCGGCCGGGGCCTGGCCCGCGAACTGATCGGCCTGCGCAACGCGGCCAACGACCTGGCGGGCACCCGGCTGCCGGCCGTCATGCTGCGGCTGCGCCGCGGCGAGCCGGTGGACGTGGCCGCCGAGGCGCCCGAACTGCACTTCGGGCAGGCCGAGATCGGGCAGGTCGGCCAGGCCATCAACGCCGTCCAGCGGGCCGCCGTGGAGGCCGCCGTGGAACAGGCCGAACTCCGGCGCGGCGTCTCGGCGGTGTTCGTCAACCTGGCCCGGCGCAGCCAGGTGCTGCTGCACCGCCAGCTCACCCTGCTCGACACCATGGAGCGCCGCACCGAGGACCCGGCCGAGCTGGAGGACCTCTTCAAGGTCGACCACCTCACCACCCGCATGCGCCGACACGCCGAGGGCCTGATCATCCTGGCCGGTGGCTCGCCCGGGCGTGCCTGGCGCAAGCCGGTCCGGATGGTGGACGTGGTCCGGGCGGCGGTCGGCGAGGTCGAGGACTACGCCCGGGTGATCGTCCGGCCGTTCCCGGGTACCGGGCTGCTCGGCAGCGCCGTCGCCGACGTGACCCACCTGGTCGCCGAACTGGTCGAGAACGCCGCTGTGTTCTCCCCGCCGACCACCCAAGTCACCGTCCAGGGTGAGGTGGTGGCGCACGGATTCGCCCTGGAGATCGACGACCGGGGGCTCGGGCTGAGCGATCAGCTGCTCGCCGAGATCAACGAACGTCTGGCAGTGGAACAGGAGTTCGACCTCGCCGACACCGACCGGTTGGGGCTGTTCGTGGTCAGCCGGCTCGCCCGGCGGCACGGCATCCGGGTCCACCTGCGGCCCTCGCCGTACGGCGGGACGACGGCGGTGGTGCTGATACCGCGCGAGCTGCTCGCGGAGGCGCCGGACGGGCTGCCGGAG
>NZ_JAFLNG010001030.1 GCF_017427025.1 Streptomyces sp. FH025 | reverse complement strand
GACGCTGGAGTTCATCAACGACCGGGCGGCGCGGTACACGACCGAGCGCCCGGCGGACGCCCCGCCGTTGACGGCCCGCGAGGAGCTGGAGCAGGCGCTGCTGCTGGAGTTCCAGGACACCGCCGAGGTCCGGGAGAACAGCACCGCCTGGGGTGAGCTGCGGGCGAGCGCGGTGTTCGACGAGACCCTGCGGGAGGACCTGGCTCGGGCCACCCGGGTCTGGGTGCAGGAGATCGCCGAACTGCTGGGCGACGTGCGGCCGATGTCGTCGGCGGTCGGACTGGCCGGCGCCGCCGAGCGGTTGACGGCCCTGCTGGAGGGGCTGAGCACGCGCTGGCTCAGCGGCAGCCTGCCGCTGGCGCACGCCCGGGCGCTCATGACGGAGGCGATCGACGCCGAGGTGGCCCGGCTCGACTCCTGAGCGCGAGCGGCGACGAGGGGCGACCGTGACGCCCTGCACACGGAAGGATCCGCCAGGTCACGCCATGGGCGCAAGTTTGACTGACTTTTCAGTCAATGCGAATCTGAACCCGCGGACAGGGTGCTTCCGCCGACCCGTCCCACGTGGTGCGCCGGTGCGTTGCGGCGCGAACAGTGGAACCGGCGGCCCTCGGCACCCTTCCCGGCACCCGTCGCACGATCTGGAGACCCTCATGACCCGCTACCACGACGCCCACTCCCCCGAGCCCTACCCCTGGGTGCCGGCGGACGACGTCCCGCACGCGCGGACCTGGATGTCCTGGCCCTCCCGCCGGGGCGTGTGGGGCCTGCGCCTGGGCGGGGTCCAGGAGGACATCGCGCTGATCGCCCGCACGATCGCCGAGTTCGAGCCGGTGGTCATGTGCGCCCCAGACGACTGGACGGCGGGCAAGGCCCAGGAGCGGTGCGGCCCGGCGGTGGAGGTGATCACGGCGATCCCCACCGACGACCTGTGGATGCGCGACACCGCGCCGGTGTTCCGCCGGGACGGCCACGGTGGCCTGGAGGCCGTCGTCCTCAACTTCAACGGCTGGGGCAACAAGCAGGTCCACTACGACGACGCCCGGGTCGCCGAGCGCCTCGCCGCCCGCCGGGGCCTGCGGTACGCCTACGCGGACTTCGTCGGCGAGGGCGGCGCGATCGAGACGGACGGCGACGGCACCGTGATGGCCACCGAGAGCAGCCTCGTCAACAAGAACCGCAACCGCGGCATGAGCCGGGACGAGATCGAGGAGGCCATCCTCGAGGCTTATGGCGCGGACGCGATGATCTGGCTCCCCGGGATCAAGGGCCAGGACATCACCGACGACCACGTCGACGTCACCTCCCGGTTCATCCGGCCCGGCGTGGTGATGGTCCAGCTGCCTCCCCCGGACCGCGACGACGCCTGGGCCCGGGACGCCCGCGAGCAGTTCGCGATCCTCTCCACCGCCACCGACGCCCGGGGCCGCCGCCTCCAGGTCGTCCCCGTCCACGGTCCGGACACCGTCCGCTCCCGCAGCTCCAAGTTCGTCGACTCCTACCTCAACTTCCACGTCGTCAACGGCGGTGTCATCACTGCCCAGTTCGGCGACGCGTACAAGGACGCCGCCGCGAAGGAGGCGCTCGCCGCAGCCTTTCCCGGCCGCGAGGTGGTGCAGCTCGACGTCGACCGCCTGATGGCCGGAGGCGGCGGCATCCACTGCTCGACCATGCACGAACCGCTGCCGTAGCCGCTGCTGCCACGCCCCTTCCGAAATCACCCCTCAGCCGGAGTACCCGTATGACCAACGCCATGTCCCGCCGCAGCCTGATGCGCTCCCTGGCCGGCGTCCGCGCCGGTGTCGGTGCCCTCACCCTCGGCTGACGACAGCCCCAACGGGTACGGGGCGGGACGGTTGATCCGTCCCGCCCCGTACCCGCTCGCTCACGTCCCAGCCGCCGACTACTGCTGGGACGGCACCAACCGGATTCCG
>NZ_JAFLNG010000103.1 GCF_017427025.1 Streptomyces sp. FH025 | reverse complement strand
AGCACGGCGTCCCCGCCGGTCACCTGCGGCTGCAACTGACCGCGCAGGGCGACAGCGCCACACCCGTCGTCCTGCACGCCGCGTACGTCCAGGTCGTCAGCACCCAGCCCGCGCCCAAGGGGAACGCCTACACGCCCGGCTCCGGTTGCGGCGGCAGCCTCACCCCGGCGGCCTTCGAGGTGGACCTCGACGCGTCCGCGCCCCGGGCCGTGCCCGTCCCGGCGCGGGAGGGCGAGGTCGCGACCACCACCTCGAACTTCCCCTACCGGGTCTCCGACACCGATCCGCAGGTCCTGAACATCGACGCCACCACCGGCTCCCAGGACGTCAGCTGGTACCTCGACCTGGTCTGGAGCAGCGGCGACCGCCAGGGCAAGCTCCGGGTCGACGACCACGGTCGGCCGTTCCGCACCGCGGGCCTGCGCGGCGCACCGGCCTACTTCTACAACGGGAAGGCCTGGGCCCGGACCCAGCCCGACCAGTGACGGGACAAGCGCCTCACCCCGTTCCGGAGACGACCTTGACCAGGACCTTCCCCGGATGGTCCGCCCTCCCCGCGGGTGTTCCGTGCGCAGCCGGGAGCCCTCCTCGTAGTCCTCGCGAAGGCGGCCGAACTCGCCCGGGAGGCTTCGTAACAGGACCGGACGCCGCACGGGCGTCAGGCGGGTGCGGCGCCTTAGCTTCCTCAACTCCATTATGAGGGTCATGTTCTGACGAAGACTCCGGTGATGTCGTGTCGAAATGGAATAGGCTCGCCCGGGAGCCCGTTGTCGTTGGAATGGGAACCACCCCCTCGATCAGAAGGGCCGCCCTGCCGTCCGGGAGGTCGGTCAGGCCGAGACCGCCCGTGCAGTTCGCCCCGGTGGGCAACAGCGTGCTGGACGAGCTGTCCGAGGTGCTGTTCGCCCCGCTGCCCCGCAGCGACCAGCGGGCCAAGGGCGCCCTGTACCTGCGCGGACTGATCGCGGCGCAGGGCCGCAAGTCGATCCGGAACATCGCCGCTCAGGTCGGCGGTCCCGAACTCGCGCAGAGCCTGCACCACTTCATCGCCTCCTCCACCTGGGACTGGGAGCCGGTCAGCCGGGCCCTCCAGCGCCACGCCGACAACGAACTGCGGTTCGCCGCCTGGGTGGTGCGCGCGCAGTCGATCCCCCGGAGGAGCCGGCAGGCGATCGGCGTGTGGGGGGTGGCCAGGGACGCCGCCGTGCCCGTGAAGTGGAACCTGCTGGGATCCGACGAGGAGGCCGCCGACCGCGCCGCGTCGGCGACGGCGGTGTGCGACCCGAGCGTGATCGGGCCCCGCCCGGTCGTCCTGGACGTCCCGGCCGCCTATCTGCGCCCGGTCTTCGACCGGTACGTGCGGGCGGGCGCGCCGCTGCTGTCCGCGGTGCCCGCCGACCTGCCGGTGCTGGAGCAGGGGCCGGGGCGGGGCGCCCGCCCGCTGCCCGCCGCCCGGCTGCTCCAGCTCAACCGGATGCTCGGGCGGCAGGTGGAGTGGACGGACCCGGTGACGGGTGCCGTCCGCCGGAACCTGGTCGCGGGCGTGCGGGTGGAGTGGGCGGGCCACCCGCTGCTGCTGGTGGGGCAGTGGAACGGCGGGCAGGAGCAGCCGGTCCGGTGCTGGCTGACCAATCTGCCGGCGCCTCTGGGGGTTCTGCTGCGGCTCGGCAGGCTCACCCAGCGCGTCGAGCAGGACTTCGCCGGCTCCGCGTCCCACGTGGGGACGCTCGACTACGAGGGGCGGAGCTCCGACGGCTGGCACCGGCACATGACGCTGGCGGCGGCCGCGCACGTCGCCCAGGTGGTCGCCGCCGCGCGGGCCCGCGTCCGCCCGTGGACGCACTGCATGGCCTCCACGGAGCAGATGGGCCGTCCGCTGTAGGCCTGCGCCGTCAGCGGGACGAAGCGGACACCGCGGCGGTCGAACGTCCGTCCCCGGTCCGTGTCGGGTCGCCCGGAGGTTCTGACACGGGAGCCCTGGCCGCGTCGCCCGCGCCACCCCCGGCCGACCATCATCGGACCGTGCGGATCCTGGTTGCCGGCGGTGGTGTCAGTGGTCCGGCCGCGGCGGTCGCTCTGGGGCGGAGGGGCCGGGCATCAGGCCCGGGGGAGCACCAGCGGGAGGTTGACCTCCTCCACCGCCTTGACCAGGGGGGCCAGTTCGGGGTTCCTGGCTGCCTCGTCGAGCGCCTCCCGCAGGGCGGCGTCGTTGGTCGGCCGGGCCTCCTCCAGGAGCCTCAGGCCGTCCTCCGAGACGTTGGTGTAGATGCCGCGGCGGTCGGTGGGGCACAGGTAGCGGGCGAGCAGGCCGCGGTCCTCCAACCGGGTGACCAGGCGGGTGGTGGCGCTCTGGCTGAGGACGACCGCGTCGGCGACCTGCTTCATCTGGAGGTGCCCGCCCTCGCCGTCGTGCTGGCGGCTGAGCACGTCGAGCAGCGAGTACTCGCGAACGCTCAGGTCGTGCCCGGACTGCAGGGCCCGCTCGATGTGCGCCTCGATCCTGCCGTACAGGAGGTAGAGGGCGGCCCACCCGTTGGCGAGGGAGGTCAGCGCGGGGTCCGTGGCGGTCATGAGCCCGGGTCTCCTTCCAGGTGTGACGGGGGCGGATCCGTCACGGTCCAGGATAAGCCCGGCCCAAAATATCGGCCAGAGCTTATATGGCGCGTATGCAAGTAATTGCGTCCGGGTAGCGGACCGGGCCGCGCCGGAAGCCCCCGGCGCGGCCCGGTCGCGGCCGGTCAGGCGGCCGACGGCTCGGCCGGGAGCTCGCCCGTCACGTGGATCCGGGCGACGTTGTCGTAGAAGCTCAGGTGGCCGGCGATCTCGGCGACGGAGTCCAGCGGCTCCGGGTAGCCCCAGACGACGTCGGTGCGGGCCTCGGCGGCGCCGTCCGGTCCGACGTACGACCAGTAGGAGGCCTCGCCCTTGAAGGGGCAGGTGGTGTGGGTCGCGGTGGGCTCGAAGAGGGCGAGCTCCACGTCCTCCGAGGGCAGGTAGTAGCGCGGCGGCAGGCCGGTCTCGAACAGCACCAGCGGGCGCTCGGACTTGGCCACCACGGTGCCGTCGATCTCCACCGTGACCGTCTGGGTGCTGCGGACGGTCACCACGCGGTGCTTCTGGTCCGGGTTCGGCATCGGGTACTCCTTCGATTCGGGTCGGGCGACGGCTTCGATCGCCTTGTGAAACGCCGATCCATCGTGATCCGATACCCGTTGGCCGGGGTTGACTTCGGCGAAAGTCGGCGGGATCCGGCGGGCGGGCCCGAGCGGGGATGCTACGGCCGTGCTCCGTCGGAGACGATCTCCAGCGACGTGTGCTCCGCCGTGACGCTGAGACCGGCGTTCAGCCCTCCGGCGGCCAGCCGGGGGACGGCCGGATGGGCCGGGGCGGCGTCGGGCCGCTGGCTCGCGATCTGCGCGCGCACCCATGCCTTCTGGTCCTCCGTGGCCTGGCCCTTGAGGACGATGTCCAGGGCCTCCGTCAGCTCCGTGACCGACGCATCGTCAGCCTGGCCTCGGGACAGGACGGCGATCGTGCGCGGGTTGCCCTCGTGGTCGGCGCGTATCTCGATGCTGATGGTGTGGCCGTCCGGCAGCTTCTTCAGCGCCTGGTAGCACACGTGGTCGGGGAGGGTGCCAGGGACGCCCTCGATCTGCTGGGTGATGAAGTCGAGGCCCCAGTGGTCCTTGAACCGCTGCACCAGGTCGGTGTCCTTGACCGAGGTGATCGCGGCGCTTCGCCAACGGGGCGGCTGCAGCCCGGCCGCGGCCGGTGCGTTCGGTGCCGGCTTCCCGCTCGCGGTCGCGCCGTCCTTTCCACCCTTGGCCGCACCACCGTCAGCGGTTCCGGCCGCTGGGGCCGGGGAATCCGCGGCGGCCGGGGTCTGGGGCGTGACGGGCCCCGACGCCGCCGCGGACGACCCTGCAGCCGAGGCCGGCTTCGTGTCGGAGGCGCAGCCGGCGAGGGGGAGCGTCAGGGCCACGGCCAGGACGGGCAGGGCGACTCGGCTTCGGCGCCTGGAGTGAGTCACGTGAGGGGCCTCTCGATTGACGGGCCGGGGCGGCTTCCGTGCCGCTCCGGCGGTGGAACCGACCGGCCGGGGGCGGGATCCGCCCCCGGCCGGGTACTACTGTGCGGGTGTTCCTCGGCGGTCGTCCGTCACGGGGTGAAGGCGACGGCGTCGATCGCGATGTCGGGACCGCTGAAGTCCGAGCCGTCCACCAGGTTGCTCACCTGGACGCGGGCGCCGGAGCACAGGATCGTCTTGGCCCCGCCGAGCTGGTACCAGTTCTGCCCCAGGCTCTTGGTCTGGGACTGGTCCAGTGTGGTGACGGACGGCACGAGGCCGTTCGCGCCGCAGCCCGAGTAGATCAGGTACGGCACGTTGGGTGCCTGTGCACCATGGCTTGGCAGGTGGACGAAGATCCGGTACGCGGTGTCCGGCAGGTCGGGCGACCAGGTGGCCACCACGCGGTGCGAGATGTTGATGGGCACCTGCGGGGCCTTCATCAGGTACTGGTAGTACTGCGGCTGCGTCCCCGTGGTGTTGGAGTACGTGTGCGTGAAGTACATGCGGCCACCGTAGCCCGCGCCGAACTGGTGCAGGTCGATCTGGGCGAGGTAGGCCGCGTGCGAGTAGTTGTCGCCGGTGCGAAGGGTGAACTTGCCGCCCTTCTCCTGGTTGCCGTTGCAGCCGTAGGCGTTCTTGTCGGGGGAGAACTGCGTGTACACCACCACCGTCTTGACGGCGTCCCAGCCCGATGGCAGGGCGCAGTCCGGCTTCGGGTAGCGGGCGACCATCGCCGGCTCCGGGTCGGAGGCGGAGTACGCGAGCTTCTGCGTGGACGCGTTCAGGTCGCTGGTGTTGTCGATCCAGGAGACGGCCGGCCCCGGGTACCAGCAGCTGCTGTTGAGCGCGGGGCAGCCCGTCCCCGGGGTGCAGTGGTTGGTCGACCCGCAGAACAGCGAGTAGTTGCTGGGCAGGTTGAGGGAGTGCAGGACCGAGAAGTTCGGCTGGGCGTAGGCCATGTTGCCCTTGTAGTCGTTCTGCGGGCGCTCGGCCCAGCCGAGCACCTTCTCCTGGTACGGCCAGTTGGCGGGCTTGGCCGCGTCCCCGTAGGACGCCCGTAGGAAGCCCTGACGGTTGGAGGGGTAGATCGGGTTGGACGGGTTGTTGCGGTAGCCGAGGCCGTAGTAGCCACTCGGGTCCGAACCCGGCTGGTAGAAGCCGGAGTTGTAGATCCACAGCGCCAGGTACCAGTTCTCGATGAACCGGGGGTCTCCGCCGTTCGGCAGCAGACCGGCCTTGCGGACGATCTCCCACTTGTCTTCGAGCATCTGGAGGGCGGCGGCGATGTTGGCGGCGTAGTCCGTCGCGATCGCGGTCCTCTGGGCCGGTGTCCAGGGCTTGGTGTCGGCGGCGGCCATGCCGTCGGTGATCTGGGCGATGCCGTAACCGCAGTCGCCCTTGCTGTAGTTGATGGCGACCGGGGTGGTGCGGTTGGCGGCGGCGTCGGCCGCGGTGCGCAGGAGGTTGTCGTTGCCGTAGTAGACGCCCATCAGCGGGTTGCCGGAGTCACCGGCGACGGCGTGCCAGGTCGCCTGGGACAGGTTGCTCTCCTGGGCGACCAGACCGAGCAGCACCTGGGCGGGGACCAGGCCCTTCTGCTTGTTCGGGCCGATGCCCGGCTCCGGGAACATGGCCTGGATCGAGTACGCGGGCTGCCCGGTGCCCAGGTAGCCCTTGGGCCGCTGGATGTCCAGGGTGCTGGTGACCGCCCGGTCCACCGCCCACTGGACCATCGCCGGAGTGGGCTGCATGGCCTGGTTGTTGGGGTCGTTGCGCCTGACGGCACACTTGGGGGTGGACCAGTTGGGCTCGGTGGCGGGGTTGGCGCTGGCGGGGCCGCCGGTGACGTCGCCCCAGGAGCTGATGTCCTGGCCCGTCTGGGCCATGGGTGCGGCGGCCGGTGCCTGCTTGGGTCCGTCGGCCGGTGCCTGCTCGAGTCCGCCGACCGCGTCGGTGAGCAGCCTCGGTGCCGACGGGTTCGTGGTGACCGCGCCGGTGATCCGGGCGCCGCTGTGCATGGCGCGCACCCGGGCCGTCACCTGGGGCACGTCGGCCTCGGAGCCCGCGCCGAAGCTCACCGCACGGGTCACCCACGCGGGCTGAACGTCCTCGGCGGCGAGGTGGCCCTGCTGCGACAGGGCGGCGACCGGCTTCTCCGCCGGGAGTGCGACGGGCGCCTCGGCGGCGCCCTTCTTCAGCCCGCCGGTCTCGCCCACCAGGGCGTTGCGCCCGTCACCGAGCCGGAACAGCTGCAGCCGGTCCAGCGGAGCGTCGCCCAGGCCGGTCAGCCCGTTCGGCGTCCAGTGCTCCGCGACGGCCCGCTGCTCCTTGGCGGACAGCAGGTCAAGGCCGCCGTCGGGGGCGGCGTTCAGGGTGAAGACCCGGCCGGCGGGCGAGGCGACCTTCTCGGTGCCCCCGTCGCCGCCGATGCGCACCACGGAGCCGTCGGCCACGCCGAAGTCGCCCTTGGCGGACGGCGCCAGGTTGGTGATCTGCTGATCGCTGCGCACCGTCGAGGTGACCTTCGCGGTCGCCGCGTCCACCGCGAGGACCTCGGTCGTGCGGCCCTCCGGGCCGCTGTAGCGGCTGAGCAGGACGCGCTCGCCCGCGCCGCAGGCCGGCGCGAAGTAGGCCAGGGAGACGCGGGCGGCGATCTGCCGGGCCTGGCCGGTGGTGGTGTCCACCACGGCGGCGTAGCCGCCGCCGTCCACGCCCTCGGCCCGGTTGGCTGCCGCCGTCGGCGCGTAGACGGCCACCGCGTACCGTCCGGATCCCGTGACGCAGAGGTTGCCGCTCCAGGTGCCGCCCTCGGGCAGCGGGGCGGTCAGGGTGGCGAGGGTGTCCCAGGCGAAGGCCTTGTTCTCCTGGGCGCGGTAGATGTGGAAGCCGGTGTCGTCACCGGCCGCGGTGATCAGCTGGTCCGTCGACGTCCGCCAGCCCTTGCCCAGGTTGCCGTCCGGGGACGGCACGGCGGCGTCGGCCACGACGTTCGGGCCGGAGGGGGCGGGGGTCGGTTGGGCGCCGGCCTGGGGGAGCGCGGTGGTGGCGAGGACCGCGGCGGTCAGGGCGCCGGTGGTCAGGACCCGGCGGGAGCGCCGGATCGGCGAGCGGAAGGGGTGTCGGGCCATCAGAACCACTCCCCGCAGACCGAGCCCAGCTCGTCATCGGAGCCGGTGGGGCTCGGGGGGTTGAAGCGGTCCCGGTCCTCGGTCGAGAACTGGTCACAGACCCGGACGGACTTGCGGTAGTCCCTCATGATCGACCTGGCGGTGTACGGGTAGGTCGCCTTGTACTCGTAGGTCAGGCCCCAGCCTGTTTCGACCCCGCCCTCCGGATCGATGCTCCACAACCGCGCGGTCCATTCGTTCGAACCCCGCTTGACGGTCGCTTCCTCCCAGACCGCGCCGCAGGCCCGGGAGCGCATCAGCCGCACGGACGCGTTCGGGCCCAGGATCTCCTGGAGCAACTCCTCGTCGGCGGTGCAGCCCGAGGCCACCGGGTCGGCGCCGTCGCAGTTGCTGTACTTGCAGTCCGGGGCCGCGTGGGCGGGCGTCGCCGGCAGGACGGCGACCATCGCCAGGACCACGCCGGTGAGTGCTCTCGCTAATGAGCGCACCAGATCACTCCTTATTCAACTGATTCGGGGAACGGCAGCAGGCCCGCGGTTGAATTCAATGACCGATATTCCTGTCAATCGATTTTTCAATGACGCACGGGTCGCATGCATATCTTTGTGATGTTGACCACGGGTCGTCAAGGATGACTATCGGCCACGATTGACTACTTTTCGACAGTTTTCCGTGAGGCCGCGACGCCCCCGGGGCGGGCTGCTGTAATGATCGGCGGGCTTCACGGGGGGTTTATTCGGCGCTTTCTTTTCGGCGTGGAGGGAATGCCGAGAACACTCTCCCCGGCCGTTGCCCGGCCCGGACAAGGGCCGCAATTCGAGGTGTCGTCTCCAGGGCGCTCGACCGATCGGTACGTGCCGCAATCACCGTCGGGCGCCCGATCGGCATGCGCGAAAACGCACCGGGACGCGAGACCCGAGACACGAGACCCCGCCACACGAAAGACCGGGAGGTTCCGTGGTCCACCGACCACGCAAGGCCGTCATCGCGGCCGCGTTCACCCTGTTGACCGGCATGGCCGTCGCGACACCCGCGACGGCCGTGCCCGACATACCGACCCCGCGACAGCAGGCCCCGCAGCAGCAGACCCCGGCGCCCGCCGACCAGCAGCGGACACCCTCCAAGGTGACCGACCCCGACGCCTCCCTGCCGGCGGGCTGGCGCGACTCGGACGACCGGGCGGTGACGCTCGCCGGCGACGACAGCGGGCTGCACGTCCTGGCCGCCGAGAGCGGTCAGGCCTACCAGTGGCGCACGGTGGCCACGCTGTCGGAACCGGGCTTCAACACCGACCTGTGGATCGGCAACTCCTGCGTCACCGGCTCCGGGCAGCGGGCCGTCGTGGTGTACGCCCCACGGCAGTTCGTCAACAAGCCCGAGCTGCTGCAGCGCGGCGGCTTCGCGGCGGTCGTGGACCTCGCCTCGGGCGCGGTGACCAAGCTGCCCGAGACGGTCTCGCTCGCCTACTTCGACCCCGGCTGCGGTGTGGACGAGACGGCGGTGCTCACTCAGAACGGGGACGGCGACCTCGGCTCGACGCGGCTGCTGACCGTCGACGCCGCCGCCGGCAGGATCCTCAAGACGGTCACCGTGGAGGGGCAGGTCACCTCGGCCGTGCCCACCCGTGACGGCGTGGTCGGCGCGTCCGGCGCGAAGCTCAGCCGCATCGACGACTCCGGGCACGGCACCGAGCTGGCCACCACCTCGGGTGCGGCGGGCAACGTCCACCCGGACAAGGACGGCGGCGTCGCCTTCATCGACCACGCCGACGGCCGCGCGGCGGTCAAGCGCCTCGCCGACGGGCAGGTGTCCACCCTGGCGCAGGCCCCGACCGGCGAGGTCGCCCTGCAGCCGGGCGCGGGCGGCAGGCTGTTCGTCACCGGCAAGCCGGAGCAGGTCGCCCCGCTGCCGGGCGTCGTCACCGCGCTGCCCGTGCCGGTGGACGCCGTGGTGTCCACCAAGGGCGCCATCGCCGTCGACGAGTCCCTCTCCAGCAGTGCGCGCGGCCTCGCGGCCCACCCGTTGCGGGCACCGGAGGACGGTGCCCCCGTGCTGGTCGAGGTGAAGGCCGAAGTCCCCTCCACCGGCAAGAAGTTGGACTTCTCCGTCGCGCCGGACGGCGCGGACCGGGGGAAGGGCGCCGCCGGCTCGCCTGCCCTGGAGAGCGGCGCGGCCGCCCCCGCGGGCACCGGCAAGCAGCCGAAGGCGCTCGCCGCCCCGGCCCTCGGCGCGGGCGACAACGCCTTCGACACGGTCGACGAGGACCGCACCTGCTCCGTGCCCCGCAACGACCCGGCCCAGCAGGCCTACCAGCCGACCCCCAACCAGGTCGAGTGGGCCGTCGACATGGCCGTGCGCGGCCAGTTGACCGGGAGCTGGGTCCGTCAGGGTGGCTGGCGGACCAAGACCGGCCTGGGCTTCGTCGACCCGCAGGCGATGTTCCCGCTGCCCGCGCTGACCGGAGCCCCCAACGCCCACATCCCGCCGCAGGTCCTGCTCGGCGTCCTCGCCCAGGAGTCCAACCTCTGGCAGGCCGAGGGCGGCGCGCTTCCGGGTCAGACCGGCAACCCGCTCACCGGCGGCTTCTACGGCCACCCGAAGGCCGACCCGGCCCGCCCGCAGGACGTGTGGCAGATCAGGTGGGACAAGGTCGACTGCGGCTACGGCATCGGCCAGCAGACCGACGGCATGCACGGCCCGACCGGGCTGCGCACCGGTGACGTCGTCTGGCCCTACGACAAGCAGAAGGCCGTCGGGCTGGACTACACCTCCAACATCGCGGCCGCCGCCAGGACCCTGGCCGAGAAGTGGAACGAGCTCCACGACCCGGCCCTGCCGGTCCCCATGAAGATCAACGACGACGACCCGTCCGCGATCGAGAACTGGTTCACCGCCGCCTGGAACTACAACTCGGGCTTCAACAAGTACGACCCCGCCACGCCGTTCACCCGCTGGGGCCTGGGCTACCTCAACAACCCGGCCAACCCGATCTACCAGCCGGACCGCAAGCCCTTCCTGGACGGCAACCACTACGCGGACGCCGCCCACCCCCAGTACTGGCCCTACCAGGAGAAGGTGCTCGGCTGGGCGGCCTGGCCGATCGACACCGGCCGCTCCTACGACGACAACGGCGTCCAGAACAAGGGCAACACCGCTGGCTACTCGGCGGCCTGGTGGACGAACGAGTTCCAGAAGTCCGGCGTGAAGCCGCCGCTGGAGGCGTTCTGCAACACGAACAACGGCTGCGACCCGAAGAACCCGCCGCGCTGCGAGATCGACCACCTCGGTCCGACCTGCGACCCGCCGTACTGGTACCACGGCCCGGCGTCGTGGAAGACCTGCTCCGACGGCAGCTGCGGCCACGAGTACCTGACGTACAAGACCCTGCGGACGGAACCGGGCAACGGCAACAGCGGCGCCCCGAACTGCGCCGCGCCGCCGTCCGGTTCGCTGGTCATCGACTCGGTCTCGGGCCAGGCGCCGCCCATGCGCGACGGCTGCACCCGCACCTGGACCAACGCGGGGACGCTCAGCTTCAACTTCCAGTCGGACGTGGACAACCACTACGAGGCCAAGGCGGACCTGCACCAGATCGGCGGCGGCTACGGCGCGCACTTCTGGTACGCCCACACGCGCAGCGACGCCACCTCCGTCTCCCCGTCGACGGTCTCCCTGAAGGCGCCGCCGAACCCGTACGGCACCATGGCGATCACGGGCACCTGGAAGCTCAGCCAGCGGACCAAGGGGTGGACCAGGGTCTTCGTCCACCTGCCCGACACCGGTTCGCAGACCCAGCAGGCGATCTACACCGTCCACGTCGGTGACGGGACGACCCGCAACCGCATCCTCAACGTCGTCTCCAACAGCAACCACTGGGTGAGCCTGGGCGTCTTCCAGTTCGTCGACGGAGGCGACTTCCAGGGGGTCCAGCTGTCCAACTACACGCCGGACGGCGACGCCGTGGAGGACGTGGCCTGGGACGCGGCCGCGTTCCAGCCGCTGCCCGACAAGCCGAAGGACGTCGTTGTCCAGATGGGCGACTCCTACTCCTCCGGCGAGGGCGCCCAGCCGTACATCTACGGCACCGACATGGGGCCGTACGCCGACATCAACTCGCAGACCTCGCCCGGACGGTCCTGGAACGCCTGCCGCCGCAGCGTCAACTCCTGGGTGCGACAGACCGTCATCCCCGGCCGTCCCGCCAGCATCGGGGCCATGGCGGACAGCCTGGACACCAACCTCGACTACCACTCGGTGGCCTGCTCGGGTGCCTACACCTGGCAGATGGACACGATCGGGAGCAAGAACTGGGGGACGCTGGGACAGCACCACGAAGTCACCCAGCTCGACTCGGGCTTCCTCGACGACAGCACCACGCTCGTCGTCCTGAACGCGGGCGGCAACGACTCCGGCTTCGCCGGCACCGTCAAGGACTGCGCCCTGTTCAGCTGCCCCTCCGACGCGAAGGTCAAGGGTGACATCGACAACACCGCCACCCCGCTGAAGGAGCTGATCAGGCACATCAACGAGAGGGCCCCGAAGGCCAAGATCATCCTGCTCGGCTATCCGAAGCTCTTCGACGAGACCGGTGTGATCACCAGTGTGTGCTCGGTCATGACCGGGGGCGCGGCGATCTCCCTGAACAGGTGGGCCGACTACATGAAGGAATCCCAGCAGAAGGCCGTCGCCGAGTTGCAGAGCGGGGACAAGCCCCTGCCGGTCACCTTCTACTCGCCGATGACCGAGTTCCTGTACCGGGGTGTCTGCGGTTCGATCCCGGGCATCAACGACCTGGTGTCCGCGCCGACGACCAAGGGCGGCGGCGACTTCTCCTGCCCCGGTAACCCGGTGTGCCCGAGCATGGAGTCCTACCACCCGAACAACTCCGGGACGAAGCAGTACGCCCTGGCCCTCACCAACGCCCTGAAGGCCGCCGGGTACTGACACCCCGACCGGCCGTCCGACCCGCCGGGGCCCGCACGGGGCCCCGGCCCTTTTCCGATGGGATCAGATGAAAGTCGTCCGCTGGGTGATGATCGTGCTCGCCGCCCTCGTGGCGCTGGCGATCGCGGCCGTCGTCGTGACCGTCCACAACGACCGGGCCGAGACCGAGGAACGCCGGAAGCAGGCGGCGGCCGGGGCCGAGGCGAGCGCTCGGACGTACGCGGCCAGGCTCGCCCCGGTCTTCGAATCCGGGCCGCAGACGGTCGACTCGCTGGAGGCGCTCGCCCGGGGCACGGCGGTGCACGTCGTCACCGCCGCCGTCGGGAAGGGAGCCTCCGTCCAGGTCGGCGTGAGGGCGGACGAGACGTACCCGGCCGGGTGGGGCCTCGGTGAGGAGACCGTGTGCCTGCTGGCCGAGCTCTCCCGCAGCGGCGGCCCGGTCACGGCGCAGGTGTCCGTCGTCCCGTGCACGCGGATCCCCGACGCCACGACCCGTTCCGAGACCTTCAGCGTGGGCTGAACCCGCCGCTGCCGGGGCGTGGCTCCCGCACCCGGCGGCGGGCCCGCTCGATCAGCCTGCGGGTCGCCGCCGTGGGCTGTTCGAGGGTCGTCGCGATCTGGTCGACGGGCAGGTGGAACAGGTCGCGCATCACGAAGGAGACCCGCTCGTCCGGGGTGAGACCGTCCAGCGCGGTCGGCGCGGCCGGGGGTGCGGTGCGGACGCGCAGGAGGTCCAGGCAGACCCGGCTGACCACCGTGGTCAGCCAGGCGCCCAGGTCGTCCACCTCGTCCGGGTTGATGCGGTTGAACCTGATCCAGGTCTCCCGCACGGCCTCCTCGGACTCCGCGTGCGACCCCAGCACCCGGTACGCGACGGCCCTCAGGTGCGGCCGGAAGCGCTCGAACTGCTCTGCCAGCCCGTCGTGTTCGGGCAGCCGGTCGTGGTCGGGCACGGTCACACCCCTCGGTCGCCGGAGGTTTTCACCCGCAGGGCGCCAGGAGGCGGCCTCGCGTTCGCTCCGTGGACCTTACTCGGAGTGCGGGGTGATCACACTGCGTATCGCCGATATCGGGGCGGACTTCGTGCGTGATGCGCCCGGCCGCCAGGACGCGCCGTGGGGGTGGGTCCAGCCCCACCCCCGGCCGGGGGCGCAGGTGGATTCTTCCGGAGCCCCGCCGTCCCTAGCGTTGATCACGTGCCGCCCCGAGCGGGGGCGGCCGTGGACATGAGGGGAGGACGAGGTGCGGGCAACGGCGCGCGTGGGGCAGGGCCCCCGGGCGGGGACGGTCGAAGGGGCTCCGGCGCTGCGGCTGTCGGGACTGCGCAAGCGGTTCGGGTCGTTCGCCGCGGTGGACGGGGTCGACCTGGTCGTACCGCGCGGATCGTTCTACGGGCTGGTCGGGCCCAACGGCGCGGGCAAGACCACCTCGGTGTCGATGGCCGTCGGCCTGCTGCGGCCGGACGCCGGGAGCTCGGCGATCCTCGGGGTCGACGTGTGGAGCGACCCGGTGCGGGCCAAGGCCCTGGTCGGGGTGCTTCCGGACGGCATGATGCTGCCCGAGCGCCTCACCGGGCCCGAACTGCTGCACTACCTGGGCCGGTTGCGCGGCCTGCCGGCCCGCACCGCGGACGACCGGGCCGAGGAACTGCTGACCGTCCTGGAACTGGACGGCGCCGAGCACACCCCCGTCATCGACTACTCCACCGGGATGCGCAAGAAGATCGGCCTGGCCACCGCCCTGCTGCACGGCCCCCGGCTGCTGGTGCTGGACGAACCCTTCGAGGCCGTCGACCCGGTGTCCGCCGCCACCATCCGGGCCATCCTGCGCCGCTTCGTCGCCTCCGGTGGCTCGGTGGTCCTCTCCAGCCACGTGATGGCCCTGGTCGAGCAACTCTGCGACCACGTCGGCGTGATCGCCCACGGCAGGGTCCTGGCGGCCGGCCCGGTCGACGAGGTCCGCGCCGGGCGCGGCCTCGAAGAGACCTTCGTCGAACTGGTCGGCGCCCGCGGCGGGGGAACGGAGGGGCTGTCGTGGTTGGCGTCCTGACCGGGATGAAACTGGCCGTCCTGCGGCGGTCGATGTCCGGCCCCCGGGCCGCGAGCCTGATCCTCGGGGCGCTCACCGGCACCCTCGCGGCCGTCGGCACCGCGCTGCTCGGCCTGGCGGACTTCCCCACCCCCGAGGCCGGGGTCGGCGTGGTCGCCGCCGTGCTGCTGCTGTGGACGGCCGGCTGGGCGCTCGGCCCGACCGTCACCGGCGGCGACCCCACCCTGCGGCTCGACTACTTCACCCTGGTGCCGCAGCGCCCGCGCACCCTCGCCCTCGGACTGCTCGGCGCCTCCTTCGTCGGCATCGCCCCGCTGGTCAGCCTGGTCGCCTTCACGGTGCTGCCCGTCTTCGGCGCCGGGCTGGGGCCGCTGCCCGCCCTGGTCGCCGTCCCGGCGCTGCTGCTGCACCTGCTGTTCGTGGTGGTGCTGTCCAAGCTCACCCTGCTGGCCCTCGGCGGCGCGGCCCGCTCACGGCTCGGCCGGGAACTGTCCGCGCTGCTGCTCGGCCTCGTCATCGGCTTCCTCAACACCGGCTGGTTCGCGATCGGCTTCTTCCTCCGGCTGCTCACCGGCGAGTGGGCCGCCGGCGTCGGGACCGCCGTACGGGCGCTGCCCTCGGGCTGGTCGGCGGTCGCCGTCGATGCCGCCCGGCGCTCCGACTGGGCCCTGGTCGCGGCCTGCCTGGGCGGACTGCTCGCCCTCTCCGCGCTGCTGTTCGCGGCCTCCACCGCCCTGCTCGCCCGGCAGTTGGCGCGCGGTACCACCGGGGGACGCCCGGCCGCCGCCCGGCCCTCCGCCCCTTTGCGGGGTGCCCTGCCGAGGGCCGGCCTGCTCAGGGCCGCCCTCCTGAGGGCCGCCCTTCTGAGGGCCGTCCCCGACACGGCCTCCGGCGCCGTCCTCGGCAAGGAACTGCGCCTGTGGGCGCGCGACCCGCGCCGGGCCCGCGCCCTGCGGGCCGCGCTGTGGACCGGCGTGTTCACCGGCCTGCTCCCACTGCTCGGCGGCTTCGACACCCTGCTGCCGTGGACCGGCGTGGTCGCCGCGCTGTTCGCCGGCTCGCTGTGCGCCAACCTGTACGGGCTGGACGCCGGAGCGCTCTGGCTGACCCTGGTCGTCCCCGGCGCCGAACGCGTCGACGTCCGGGCCCGGCAACTGGCCTGGCTGACCGTCGTCGCCCCGGCCGCCCTGCTGCTCACCGCGGCCGCGTCCGCCGTCGCCCCGCCCGGGCGCGCCTGGCCCTGGCTGCTCGCCGTCCTGCCCGCCGTCCTCGGCGCCGGGGCCGGACTGGTGCCGCTGATGTCCGTGCTCGGCCCCGCGCCCTCCCCGGACCGGCCCGGCGGCAACCCGCTGGACGCCTTCGGCGACGAGAGCGCCGACCAGAGCAGGATGCAGGGCCTCGCCGTCCTGCTGCTCCAACTCCTCGCCGCCCTGCCCGCCGCCGGCGTCGTCCTGGCCGGCACGCTGCTGCACAGCGCCCCGCTGCGCTGGGCCGGGGCGGCGGCGGGCCTCGGCACCGGGCTGCTGTCCGCGGGGTGGCTCGGCCGGGCGGCCCGGCGGCGGCTGGAGGCCGACGGACCGGAGCTGCTCGACGTGATGCGCAAGGGCGTCCGACGGGCGCCGACGGCCCCGGGGGAGCGGGGCGCCCAGGACCGGCTCCCACGCGGCCGCGCGGCGGCGGTCGGACTGCTGACCACCGCCGGGATCCTGGGCGTGGCCCCGCAGGGCGCGGTGGCGATGGGGATGTCGTTCCTCGCGCCGACCAACCGGGTCTGGTTCGCGGCGATG
>NZ_JAFLNG010001029.1 GCF_017427025.1 Streptomyces sp. FH025 | reverse complement strand
GCTCCGCCCCGACCGGGTCGGTCGCGGCCGTCTCCCGTGCGGCCGCCTCCTGCCCGGTCCGGTCGGTCTGCGGGTGCATCCGGCGCAGTCGGCGCGAGGGCGACGGCCGTCGGGAGCCGTAGCTCCGTACCTCCTCGCGCGCCGAGCGCGGCGTCGGCGAGGGCCGGTCGCCCTCCGGGGGCGCCGACGGCTGTCGGAGCCGGACGGCCTCCGGTCCGACCCCACCGGAGGGGTCGCCCTCGCCGGAGGGGTCGTCCTCGGCCGGCTCGCCGAGCAGCGTCCGCACCTCCTCGGCCGACCGCCGGCACGCGGCCGCCAGATCGGTGACCGAGCGCCCCTCGGCGCGCGCGGCCCGCAGCCGGTCGGCGAACGCCGCCCGCAGCCGCTCCGCCGTCGGATCTCCCGTCGGAACGCCCGTCGACGAGGCCGGATCCGCCGTGGGCAGGACGTAGGCCTCCGCGTCCTCCCGGGTGCGCGGCTGAGGCACCGAGTCGTGGCGGCAGGCACCGCCCTGGCGCACCGGGGCACCGGTGACACCGGTCGCCGCCGCGCCGCTCTCGGCCACCGTCACGATCGAGCAGATCGGCGCGGAGGCGGAGCTGGCGGCCGGAACCGGCGCGGCACCGGAACGCCCGGACGGTGCGGGCGGGACGGCCGCGACGGGCGGGTCGCCGGCCGGGGGTGAGGACCCGGCGCGGTCCGCGGGCGGACCGGGCAGGGACGGGTCGGTGGCGGTGGGGTGGAGTGAGGTCATCGGCGGGCCCTTCGGAGGACGGTCCGACGATCCTCCCGCACCGCGCGACCAGCTCCAAGCGTCATTCCCGGGCGTGTGCCCGAGACCACCCGGTGATCGCCGGGAGACCACCGCCGCACCCACCGGGCGTATCCGCTCAACTGCCGGGCGCGACGAAGCCCTTGAGATCGGCGAGCACCGCGTGCGCCGCCATGACACCGAGCCCGAGGAACCAGGTTTCGTCCGAAACCGGCCGAGCCTGACCGGACTTGACCGCGCCGAGCGTCTTCCACAGCGCGCCGCCGAGCACCGCGTCCTGGTTGGTCGAACCGGGACTGCCGTACACGCCGTAGAAGATCCAGTCGGCGTCGGCCTTGTCGATCTGCTCCGGGCTGACCTCCACCGCGAGCTCCTTGACCTGCTCGATCCCGGGCTGCGGCAGCGGCACGTCGGCGAGGACGGTGCCGATGAAGGAGAGTTCGGCGTAGAGCCTGGTCCGGCCCGGCATGAAGCGCAGCGGCGTGATGGTGGGCCGCTTGTCGCCGAGCTTCGCGCCGATCGCGGTGGCGGCCGTCTGGTACGCGTCGAGCTGCGCCCTGGCCTCGGTCTCCAGGCCGAACGGGGCGGCGTTGAGCAGGAAGTTCTGCTTCCAGGGGTAGCCGGGTCGGAGCGAGAAGACGGTCGGCGCGATCTTGGACAGCTGCGCGTACTGGTCCTGGGCGCGCAGCTGGCTGCCGAGGATCAGGTCGGGCTTGAGCGCGGCGATCGCCTCCAGGTTGAGGCTGTTGATCGTGCCGACGGCGGCGGGGCTGCCGGCCTTGTCCTTCAGGTACGAGGGCAGGGCCTTGGAACCGTCGGTGTGGACGACGCCGACCGGCTGGATGCCGAGCGAGACGACGTTGTCGAGCTCGCCGGTGTCCAGCACCACGACCCGGGTGGGCTTGGCCGGGACGACCGTCTCGCCCATGGCGTGCTTGACGGTGCGCGGGTAGACGCCGGGGGCGGCGTCGGTGCCGAAGCCCTTCATCCTCTCGATCACGGTGGCGTAGTCGTCGCCGCCCTGCTTGACCGACTTCTGGTCGGGCGAGGAGCCGCCACCACCCGGGCTCGCGCCGCCTCCGGTGGTGCCCGATCCGCCGGAGCCGCCGGAACCGCCGGAGCCGCCGCAGGCGGCCAGCAGTCCGCCGAGGCCGAGAACGACGGCAC
>NZ_JAFLNG010001028.1 GCF_017427025.1 Streptomyces sp. FH025 | reverse complement strand
CTCTCGGGCCGGCCGGTCTCGGACTGCCCCGTCTCTGGCTGCCCCGTCTCGGGCCGGCCGGACAGGGGCTGGGACGGGGACGCGGGCTGCGGCTCGGGGGTGCGGCCGGCCTCGGGGTCGGTGATCAGGGCGCGGTACTGGGGACATCGGGCGTCGAGTTCCTCGTGCGTACCGATGTCCAGCAGTCGACCGCGCTCCAGGATGGCGATCCGGTCGGCGAGTTGGAGGGTCGAGCGGCGGTGGGCGATCAGCAGGGTGGTGCGGCCGGTCATCACCGAGCGCAGCGCGTCGTGGATCTCCGCCTCGATCTGCGGGTCCACCGCCGAGGTGGCGTCGTCCAGCAACAGGATCCGGGGGTCGGTGAGGATCGCCCGGGCCAGGGCTATGCGCTGGCGCTGGCCGCCGGAGAGCGTCAGGCCCTGTTCGCCGACCTTGGTCTCGTAGCCGTCCGGCAGGGCGCGGACGAACTCGTCGGCCTGGGCGGCGCGGGCGGCGGCGACGATCTGCTCGTCGGTGGCGTCCGGGCGGCCGTAGGCGATGTTGGTGCGGACCGACTCCGAGAAGAGGAAGCTCTCCTCGGGGACGATGCCGACCGCCGCGCGGACCGAGTCCAGGGTGAGGTCGCGCAGGTCGTGGCCGTAGAGCCGGACGGTACCGGCCGCCGGGTCGTAGAAGCGGGGCACCAGCTGGGCGACCGTCGACTTGCCGGAGCCGGAAGCGCCGACCAGGGCGAGGGTCTCACCGGGGGCCAGCTTCAGGCTGAGGCCGTGCAGGACGGGGGCGGGGTGCTCGGGGTCGTAGCGGAACTCGACCCGGTCGAACTCCAGGGCGACCTCGGGGTTCCGGGGGCCGACGGTGGCACCGTTCGAGGCGTTGTCGGGCGTGCGGCCCGGGGTGCCGCCGTGCGCGCGGTCCGGGGTGCCGCCGTGCGTGAGATCCAGGGCGCCGCCGTGCGTGAGGTCCAGGGTGAGCGCGTTCGGGTGCTCCTGGACCAGTGGGCGTTCGTCGATCAGCTGCAGGACGCGCTCGACGCCCGCCCGCGCCTGCTGGCCGACCGTGATGACCATGGTCAGCATCCGCACCGGGCCGGTCATCTGCGCGACGTACGTGGAGAAGGCGACGAAGGTCCCGAGCGAGACCCTCCCGTCGACGGCCAGCCAGCCGCCGAAGGCCAGCACCGCGACCTGGGCAAGGGCCGGGATCGCCTGCATCGCCGGGTTGTAGCGGGCGTTGAGGCGGATCGACCGGAGCCGGGCGGCGAAGAGGTTGCGGGAGGCCCGTTCGAGCTTGTCCTGCTCCTGCGCCTCCTGGCCGAATCCCTTGACCACGCGGACGCCGCCGATCGCGCCGTCCACCACGCCCGCGACGGCGGCCGCTTCCTGCTGGGCGGCCCAGGTCGCGGGGAACAGGCGCTTGCGGCTGAGCACGCTGACCCACCACAGCGCGGGGGCCATCACCAGGGCGATCAGGGTGAGCGGCGGGGACAGCCAGACCATCACGACCAGCGACATGACGAACATCAGCAGGTAGCCGGTCATCATCGGCAGCATCGAGAGCAGGCCGTTGATCAGCTGGAGGTCCGAGGTCGCGCGCCCCACCACCTGGCCGGTGTCCAGACGGTCCTGACGGTGGCCGTCGAGCCGGCCGAGCGAGCGGAACAGGTCGCTGCGCAGGTCGTGCTGGACATCGACGGCGAGCTGGCCGCCGTAGTAGCGGCGGACCTGGGTGCAGCCGAAGACCACGACGGCGGCGAGCAGCAGCACCACCGCCCAGGGGGTCAGCGAGCGGGTGTGGGCGACGATGACGTCGTCGATGATCAGCTTGGTGACCAGTGGCACCAGCGCGGTGACGGCCATGCCGAGGAGCGAGGCGCCGAAGGCGAGCAGCAGACTGCGGCGGGACCGCCAGCTGTAGCCGGCCAGCCGGCGCAGCCAGCCGCTGC
>NZ_JAFLNG010001027.1 GCF_017427025.1 Streptomyces sp. FH025 | reverse complement strand
CCACTGACCTGCAAAAACGAACATTCACGCGATATTTGCGGAGCGTGCCCGCATGCTCCGTAGCAGACTGGGCAGGGTAGACCGGGCCGCAATCGTGATCCCGAGGATGGTGAGTCCGGTGATACCAACATCCCGTACGACACCGCCCGACCGGCAGAGCGCACCACCGCCCCCGGAAGGGGCGACCCCGTTGACCGAATCGGGGGCGCACAGCCACGTGTCGGGCGTCTGCTTCAAGATCGGACCGCCCAGTCTGGTGGGTGTCGAGGTCGAGTGGTTCGTCCACGACGACCGATGTCCTACCCGGCCCGTACGGCCCGAACTGCTCCACGCCGCACTGGATTCGCTGCCCCTCGGCGGCCCCGACGGCACATCACTCCCCTCCGGTTCGCGCCTCACGCTCGAACCCGGCGGACAGGTCGAGCTCAGCTCCCCGCCCGCCCCCGGCCTCCTGGCCTGTGTCGACGACACCAGACGCGATCTGACCGCCCTGCGGGCCGCGTTCGCGGCCCAGGGCCTGCGTCTCACCGGCACCGGGACGGACCCTCTCGCCCGCCCCCGACGGATGGTGCTGGACCACCCCCGCTACCTCGCGATGGAGCGCTTCTTCGACTCCGCCGGCCCCTGGGGCCGGATCATGATGACGGACACCGCTTCGGTGCAGGTGTGCCTGGACGCCGGCGAGGCGGACGGTCCACAGGCGGTGGAGCAGCGCTGGGATCTCGTCCACCGGCTGGGCCCGGTGCTGGTCGCCGCCTTCGCCAACTCCCCGCTGCTGGACGGAAAGCCGACCGGTCACCGGTCCACCCGGCAGACCGTCTGGTCCCGGATGGACCCGACCCGCACCCTCGCCCCCGCACCGGACCACGGTGACCCGCGCGAGGCCTGGGCGAAGTACGTACTGGATGCCCAACTCCTGTGCGTACGGCGTCCGGAGGGGATGTCGTGGGCGGCGCCGCCCGGCCTGACCTTCCGCGACTGGATCCGCGGCGGTGGCGAACGTCCACCCACGATGGCGGACTTGGACTACCACTGCACCACGCTCTTCCCTCCGGTGCGCCCGCGCGGCCACCTGGAGCTGCGGATGATCGACGCCCAGCCAGGCGACGGCTGGGTGGTGCCGACCGCCCTGGTCACCACCCTGCTGGACGACCCGGTGGCCGCCGACGCCGCGTTCGCCGCGCTGGAGCCGCTGAAGGCCGTGGACGGTCCGCGCGCACCGCGCAGCGACGCCTGGCTCCGGGCCGCCACCCTGGCCATGAGCGACCCCGAGCTGCGCCGCGCCGCCCTCGCCTGTTTCGCCGCCGCCGACGCCGCGCTGGGCCGCCTGCCCGGTGCCGAACGGCTGCGCACCACCGTCGCCGAGTTCGCCGAGCGCTACCCCGCGCGCGGCCGCTGCCCGGCCGACGACCAGCTGGACGCCCTTCGCTCCGGCACTCGACGCACTCCCCCGGAAGAGGCCGCACCATGACCGACGTCCGACCCCCCGCCGACATCGAAGCGGGCACCGGCACCAGCCACGACACGGGCGGAAGCGGCGACACCGAGGCGCTGCGCGAGACCATCGCGGCCGAGCTGCTGGCCGCCCGCGCCCGGACCGCCGCGCTGACCGACTGCGTCGAGGACGCGGACCTCACCGCCCAGCACTCGCCGCTGATGTCCCCGCTGGTCTGGGACCTCGCGCACATCGGCAACCAGGAGGAGCTCTGGCTGCTGCGCAACGTCGGCGGCCGCGATCCTCTGCACCCGGAGATCGACCCGCTCTACGACGCCTTCCAGCACCCCCGGGCCGAACGCCCCAGCCTCCCGCTGCTGCCGCCCGCCGAGGCCAGGGCCTACGCCCACGAGGTGCGCGGCCGGGTGCTGGACCTGCTGGCCGCCAGCCCGCTGGAGGGTGCTCCGCTCCTGGACGCCGGGTTCGCCTTCGGCATGATCGCCCAGCAC
>NZ_JAFLNG010001026.1 GCF_017427025.1 Streptomyces sp. FH025 | reverse complement strand
CCGACGCCCCCCGCACCGCCTTCGGCTGGCCCGTCGTCCCCGACGCCCTCCGTCAACTCCTGCTTCGGCTCAGGGACTCGTACGGCAAGGCCCTCCCGCCCGTCACCGTCACCGAGAACGGCTGCTCCGTCGCCGAGGACACCGACCCCGACCAGCCCCGCATCGACTACCTGGCCACCCACCTCGACGCCCTGGCCCAGGCCGTCGCCGAGGGCATCGACATCCGCGGCTACTACACCTGGTCCCTCCTCGACAACTTCGAATGGGCGGAGGGGTTCACCCAGCGCTTCGGCCTGGTCCACGTCGACTTCGAGACCCAGAAGCGCACCACGAGGGCCTCGTACGCCTGGTACCGCGACCTGATCGCCGCCCACCGGGCCGATCATCCGAGGTAGTCGGCGACACCCGTGCAGAGGTGCCGCCCCGATGACCCCGCGGCTCCGGTGCGCTCACCGGGGTCGGCCGGGTACCCGCTCGGGGCGGCGGAGGCGCAGGGCGAGTGCCGGGCACTGGTTCACGGCACGGCGGGCACCGTGTTCCTGCCACGGGGCGACGGGGATGGTGGTCGACGTGGGATAACCGTGCGGGCCGAGCCGGACGAGGCCGGGGGCCAGTACGCCGCACAGCCCGTGCCCGGCACAGCGGGACCAGTCCACCTCCAGGTGTGTGCCCTCGTCGCGGGGGAGCGGCAGCACGCCGAGGACGGGTCTCCCGCATCCGGGGCCGGCGACGTGGGCCTCGACGTCCGGGGCGAACACGTCGAGCGCGCTCAGCACGAAGCGGGCCGTGCCGTCGGGGTGTGAGCAGGCGCCACCACCCTGTGCGCCGCCGAGGGCTCGTCGGAGGTCCTCCAGGGCGGTCGGCCCGCCGGTGCCCGCGGCCAGTGCGGCCAGCGCCTCGGCCGCGTCGGGCAGCCCGCGCCTGCACGGCCCGCACTGCCCGGCGGACTCGCCCGCGAGCCAGGCCGCGACCCGGGTGATCTCGCCGAGCGGGCACGTGGTGGCCGGGAGCGCGACGATGGCACCGGCGCCCAGGGTGCCGCCGAGCTCGGCGAGACCCGTGCGGGAGAGCGACGCGCCGACGGCGTCCACCGGGCCCAGCCAGGCGCCGTGATAGCCGCCCACCAGCACACCGTCGCCCGGCCGCAGCCCACCCGCGTCCAGTACGTCTCCCAAGCTGGTGCCGAAGGGGGCCTCGATCACCAGGGGGCCCGACCCGGGAGAGTTGACCGTCAGCAGGACCGTGCCCGGTTCGGTGGTGGTGCCGACGGCGGCGTACACTCCGGGGCCGATCCGGGCGGCCACGGCGAGCTGGGCCCAGGTCTCGGCGTTGGACAGCAGCGTCGGGCGCCGCCGAACGCCTCCCGCACCGCCCTCGGCCGCGCGGGTCTTCACCGCGGCGGGGTGTACCGGAAGCCCGTTGACCCCGCGGATCAGTGCGCTGGACTCGCCGGAGACGAAGCGTTCGGGAAGGCGTACGGTCCGGGCCGGGCACGGCAGGTCGCGCTCGTCGAGGGCGGCGGGGATCGAGGCCTCGCCGGGGCTGCCGGCGGCGACGCCGATGACGATCTCCTCGGCCCCGAAGGCGGCCGCAGCGAGGCAGGCGCCGTCGAGCACGAGGTGCGGAGCGCGGGCGAGCAGCATCCTGTCCTTGGCACTCGGGGGCTCGCCCTCCGAGCCGTTCACCACGATGACCGGACGTGCCCCGGTCCGGTCGGCGGCGGCCACCGCGGCCCGGGCCTTGCGGGCGAAGGGGAATCCCGCGCCGCCGCGTCCGCGCAGATCGACGCGTTCGGCCAGGTCCAGCAGGTCGTCCTGGGTGAGCCGGGGGAGCGGAGGGTGGACGCGGAGGTGGGAGGCGAGGTCGAGACGCCGGAAGCGGTCCAGCCCGGCGGTCAGCCGGGCCGGCCCCAGGTGACGAACCTGCGGCAGGTCGATCCGGGCGCTC
>NZ_JAFLNG010001025.1 GCF_017427025.1 Streptomyces sp. FH025 | reverse complement strand
CGCGGGACGGGCGGGCCCGGCGCCACGGGCCCGCTCGCGCGGTACGGCCTGACCGCGGTGTGCGGTCGCCGTGGTGCGCGTACGGTGGTGCGAAGGTGCGGCGGTGCGGCTGACGGGCGTTGCGAGGTGCGGCGGTTCGGTACACGGCGGCACGGAGTCGGACGGTGGTGCGGACGTGCGGTGCCGTGGGGTGTGGGCGCCGGCGGCTGCCACCGCATGGGCCCGGGCCCGCCGTGGTCCCGTGGCCCGGGCGCTCGGCCCGGGGCCGTCGGAGCCCCTGGAGGTCGACCGGTGGGTGGCCTGCTCATCCACCGGGTTGGAAACCTGGCAGTGTTGTAAACCCTGCCTTCCGTCAATGTCAATACAGGACACAGGAGTTGGTGATGGATCGGAAGTACCTCCGAAGTGCCGACGTGATCCTGCTGCCCGGGGCCAGGACCGGCCGCGATCCGGCCAGGTCGATCAAACCGGGGCCCCGCCGACTGCCCGCGGGCGTGGTCGCCGCCACCCAGCGCGAGCGGCTGCTGGACGGGCTGGTCCGAACCGTCGCCGAACGCGGCTACCAGCACGCGACGGTGAGCGACATCTGCCGCGCGGCGGGGGTGACCAGGCCGGTCTTCTACGAGCTGTTCAGCGGCAAGGAGGACGCCTTCCTGGCCGCGCACCGGCACGGCACCGGGGTGGTGATCCGGCGGATGGCGGCGGCCTTCGCGGCCGAATCCGACTGGTGCGCCGGGATCCGGCAGGCGCTCGGGGCGATGCTCCAACTCCTCGCCGGAACACCCTCCTTCGCGACCATGGCGGTGATCGAGATCGACGCGGTCGGCCCGGCCGGCCGACGTGAGAGAGAGCAACTCCTCACCAGGTTCCGGGCGTTCTTCGCCGAGGTTCCCCAACTCCCGGCGGGTGTGGGGGTGGAGGAAGTCGTGGACGTCGTGGTGGGCGGCGTCTACAGCGCGGTGTACCGCCGGATCGCCTCCGGACGGATCGATCAACTGCCCGAGCTGGTACCGGTGTTGAGCATGTTCTGCCTGGCGCCCTTCCTCGGCCCGGTGGAAGCGTCCCGTCGGCTGGGCGCGCGAATCGGTGAAGATCCTTCGTGCACCCGTATTGACCCGGCCTATACCGGGCAGTAGCTTCCCAGTACTCATCGCGGCTCCGGCCGGATCCGCCCCGCTGCCGAGGGGCGGACCGCCCGGTCGGGACGCGCAACGCTGTCCGCGCCAGGACAACGTGCCAGTGCCTGCACACCCAATCCACCCTCAGGGAGCACACATGGCCATGTCCGAGGAAGCCGCCGCCGCGGCGGACACCCCGCAGCCACCGAGCGGGACCACACGCGGCCGGGTACGGCTGAAGCGCAGCGTCCTGATGGCCGTACCGGCCGTCGCGCTCGGGGGCGTCCTGATGACGCTCACGGCGCAGGGCGTGCTCGCCGCGCAGTTCTCCATCTCCGGAATGCCGTTCACGATCACCGCGGACCAGCTCAAGGGCGACGGCTTCGCGCAGTTCGGTGCCCTGGACTCGATGATCCCCGACAGCCCCAACGCGGGCTCCACCGGCGGCCAGGTGCTGGTCGCGGTGTCGGCGATCAAGAAGGCCGAGATCACCAACCTGTGCCAGAGCGTCGACCTCGGCGGCATCAATCTGGTGATCCACGCAGGCGACGCCGGGACCCCGGTCTCCGCCACCAACCTCACCACCGACTCCGATCTGCTCTCCGGTGACGCGGAGTTCACCAACATCGAGATCGGCGGCGACGCCAGCACCTACACCAAGGCCGGCCCGATCGGGAAGGGCAACCCGGGCGTCTTCGGCCAGCAGGCCGACACCGTCGTGATGAACCACGTCAACCAGCACAACTACGCGAGCACCGCCGTCGGGTTCAAACTGCCCAACCTGCGGCTGAGCTTCAGCGCCAAGGGCTGCTGAACATGACGGAGTCCGTACCGGAG
>NZ_JAFLNG010001024.1 GCF_017427025.1 Streptomyces sp. FH025 | reverse complement strand
CTTGATCAGCACCCACGTGTTCTATCCCGGCTCCACGGACCTGTCGGCGGTGCCCGCCGGCTACCGCTTCTGGTTCGAACTGCTCTACCTGTGCGAGAACCTGGCCTTCGGCGCCGGGATGTCCTTCCTGTTCCTCGGCCTCCCGGTGGTGCTGAGGCAGGGCCGCTCGCTGCGGCTGTCGGTGCTCACCTACCTGTCGGTGTTCTGGCTGCTGGCCTCCTGGTGGCCGCAGGACAACCTGTACCGGCTCACCGACGCCACCGACTGGTCGCGCGAGACGGCGATGGTGTACGTCTTCAACATCCCGCTGATGGCGGCCGCGGCCGTGGTGGCGGTCTTCCTGCTGCGGCGGCCGGGCGCGACCGTCAAGAAGTGACACCGCCTCAGCGCAGCGCCTCGAACATCCCCGTGAGCGCGTCGTTGGCGGCGGTCAGCAGCGCCTGGGCGGCGTCCAGCGCGTCCGCGTCCGGCCCGGCGAGGGCGAGGCCGACGGCGGGCTCCGGGTCGTGGCCCGCCGTCGGGATCAGCGGCAGCAGGGTGACGTCGAGCCGGGCGCAGCGCGGGCGCAGCCGCTCCAGGTGGTCGTACAGCGCCTCGGGGCCGAGTCGGGCGCCGAGCGGCATCGCGTCCAGGGTGCGGACGAGGTGGCCCGGGCCGCGCACCCGGTCGAGGCGCTCGCGCAGCATGAAGGCGACGGCCGGGCCGGTGAGCCGCAGGTTGATCTCGGTGGGGGCGAGCCGGCGCTGCCGGTCGGTGACGAAGTCCACGTCGTACCAGCCCCGGTAGCCCTCGGCGGCCAGCCGCTCCCCCACCGCCAGGGTGAACCGGCGGGCCGTCTCGGCGGCGTCGTGCGGTACCGCGCCGGGGCCGACGGTGGCGCCCTGGTAGTGGGTGCCGGCCACGTCCATGGCACCGGCGCCGACCGGGTGGACGGTGCCGTCCGGGCCGACCAGGGCGTCGTAGGTGAGGTCGCGCAGCCGGGCGGACGGGCCCGGGTCGACGTACTCCTCCAGCAGCAACTCGCCCTGGGGTGGCAGGATCTCGTCACGCACCAGGAGGCGCAGCAGGGCGCCCCCGCCGCCCGCGGCGAACAGTTCGGCGGGCTCGACCACGACGGTGCCGTAGCCGCCGACGCCGTGCGGGCTCTTCAGGACGGTGGTCCGGCCCCGGGCGGCGCGGGCGGTCAGCCGGCGGGCGGCGCGTCGGCGGCCGTCGGGGCGATCCTGCTCGGGCACCCGGATCCCGGGGTGGTCGGGGGCGAGGGCGGTGAAGAGGTCGTGCGCGGCGGCCTTGGACTCGTAGCGGCGTACGGCGGCCAGCTCGGGGCTCTCGCCCTGCGCGCCGGTGCGGCCCCAACGGACCACCGGGCGGCCGGAGTCAGCGATCCGGGCGGCCAGTGCGGGCCGCCCGGCGAGCGCCTCGGCGAGGGTGCGTCCGGGCGCGACACCGCTGTGCACCTCGACCGGGCCCCACTCCAGCTCCCGGGCCAGCCAGTCGGTCCACTGCGGGTCGACCTCGGCGGGCAGCACCAGCAGCGCCGGTTCCGGGCTGTAGCAGGCGGCGAGGCAGGCGTAGTGGTGCGCCTGCCGCAGCCGCCGGGCGCGCTGGGCCGCGTCCATGCCCGGGGCGAAGAACTGCGCGTTGAAGTCCGCGACATCGCCGATGTGGACCGCCGCTCGCCCGCCGGTCCAGGCCCCCACCCATCCGTCCATGGACCGAGAGCCTAGGACTCCGGGGTCACGGCGCCAACAGGTCCGCCAACGGAACCTGCCAACGCGCCTGCCAACGCGCCTGCCAACGGATGCCATCAGACCCGCCAACAGACCCGTCAGTCGGTCGTCTAGCCGGTCGTCACGACGGCGGCGTGGAGGGCTTGTTAACTTCCGATCATTTTGACTTGAGCAGAACACAATTTGGCAAAGTTATGACCTTTCCTCTAGCTCAATCTGACTGATCGCCGTCAATCTCG
>NZ_JAFLNG010001023.1 GCF_017427025.1 Streptomyces sp. FH025 | reverse complement strand
ACCGGGCCACGCGCGAAATCACCGACAGAACAAAGGTGGTTCACACCCCCCACACCGGGCCACTCACCAAGCCACCGACGGGACAAGGGGGTTCAGGCTCCCCGCACCACTCCACACACGAAGTCGCCGGCGGGAAAGACGTGTTCGGCCTCTCTCAGGGCATCGCCGCCCGGCACGGCTCGATCACGGCCCGAACGCGATCTCGCCGCCCGCGCCGCCGACCTGACACTGCCGTAGAGCTCCGGCGTCGTCGAAGGCCACGTCACCCGGGGCAAAATGATCAAGCGCCAGTTGTACGGCCGGCCGGCTTCGGCCTCCTGCGGAAACGAGTCCTGTCGGCATCCTGACGGGAAAGTCACGAACTCTGCCGGAGTCGCTCCGCAGCCTGAGCAGGGGTGTCGTAGTAACCAGGCCGTGCCAGCAGGACCGAGCTGAAGTAGTAGCCCTGCTCGTCCTCTGGCTCGTCGTCGGCTGCGAACGGGCGCCAGAAGCTCAGGAGCAGGTCAGAGGCGACGAACGACGCCGGATCGTCGGGGTCTGCCTCGATCGAGGTGTACTCGCCCATGCGTTGCACCAGCTCGCGGGCCGGGATCGCGAACACGTCCAGGCCCCGGAAGATGACTCGGTCTGTCTGAGTCGACGGCCTCCCGAACTCAATGGCTTCGAGCATGTCTCGCGTGCAGTGGATGCTGATCATCAGTCCACTGGGACGGAAGACGTGTTGACCCTGCCGGTCGGACTCCGAGACCGCGGAGAGATCGCGGAATGAGTCCAGCGCCGTGTTGGCCGAGTGCCGAGTCATACCGATCCGCAACGAGCCAACGCCGGTTGGTGGGGCGAGGTCGAAGCCCATGCGGGCATGATGCCAAACCGCTCTGTCAACGCTCGAAGGTCGAACTGTACGCCGCGACCCGGCGCGACGACCGCGACGGCATGAAACTGCGGGAGATCGAGCGCAAGGTCCATGACCTCAAGCTCCGATCGGGCCGCTGCCCGTGGTCGACAGCAGGCGAGGGAACTCGGGCAGTTGTCATTCGGTGGGCTGATCGACGGGATGGTGACGGCCCTCGGGGACTTCGACGCCGCTGGACAGGCGCCGGCCTGACGGTTCCTGCTGGCGATGACCCGGGTGGTGCGTCAGCATGCTGACTTTCTGCGAGTGTTCGCGTCGCAGGATGTCACCGCTGTGCACCGCTGCCACGACGCTAACCACGAGAGTGGAGAGGAGCGCGAGCAGCATCGGCCCGTATCCGCCGTCGGAGGCCACTGCCACGACGACGGTCTCGCCGAGATATGTCGTCCCGGCGACGATCCCGGCGAGCGGCCCTCGCAGTGAAGCGCGCCCAGCCAGCCACTCAGGTGACAGCGCAAGTGCCGCACCGGTGATCGCGCCGGCCAGAACGCCGACACCCAGGCTTCCGCCGACCACGACGGCAAGTCGGGAGAAGCCCGGCAGGACATGCGGCTTCACGAGGAGCTGCGCGACAGCGACACCGAGCCACAACGAGGCAGCCAGCCCGGCAGGCGCAGCTCCTATGCGGACTCCCAGCCGAACACCACGTCGGATCACAACGGCGATCACGGCACGAACCCCCACCACTCGACCTCGGCCACTCTATGCAGAATATTGAACGCGTTCAAATAGGCTGCGACGATGGTGCCCGGCCGACCATCGAGCAGGAGTTGGAAGACCCAGCCCCAGGGGCCGCGCCAGCCGATCAAGGCGAGGCCGAGCATCGCCCCATGAAGGCTTTGCGGCCTGCCTTCGAGACGGAGTCGTCGACGCGGTGACGACGGATCAGGTGAGACGGCGTCGGCCGTCTTCGCCCTGATCCGTCGCGCGCCGGTCGCCGCGGCCTCGACCAGCCAGGCCGCCGCCCCGTCGGTCAAGGAAGAACCACGGGCCAGGCCACCTCCACACCACGAACACGACCGAGCCCGGGTGCGGCAACGCCCACCACCACCGACCGACA
>NZ_JAFLNG010001022.1 GCF_017427025.1 Streptomyces sp. FH025 | reverse complement strand
CGGCGACCGCCGAGCCAGACGTCCAAGACCGCTACGGCCGCCACCGAGGCCCGGATCCTGGCCGACGAGCACCGCTCCGAGACGGGGCGGTGTCCCCGCTGCGACGTCCCGTGGCCGTGCACCACCGCCGCCGCGGCGCGGTACGGGAGCGCCTCGTGAACCACGCGGTTGACCTGAACCGTGTCCGGCGTCGGGCGATGGTGCTCCGGCAGATCGGCGAGGCTCGTCGGCGGCGCCGGCGGCGGGGGCTGAGATGACCCCCTCCACCAACTTCGTGCCGCTGGCCGCGCGCCGGACCGGCCTCTGGGTGCGCACCTACCAGGTGGATGCCGAGGGTCGGCGGTACAACGTGTCGCCCCCGATCGAGGTCATCCCCGAGCCCGACCCTCCGACGGTCGAACTCCGGCTCGACTTCTGGCCCGACTGCACCTGCCCCCAGCACAGTTCCGGCTAGCCGGAGCCCTGATCTCCGCCCGCATTCCCATGATTGGCACACCGGGCGGGCGGATCCGGTGCCATGCGCGTCAGCCCCGCGTGGCGACGTCGGCACCCCGGCCTCCCGGTCCTGTAGACGACATCAGGCCCGGGAGGCTGTGCCACCTGCTCCGACCACAGTTCGGTCCACTTCTCGCCCGAGAAAGGCCCTGTTGTGCGGATCCTCGTTGACGGACTCGACATGTCCGGCAAGACCACCCTCGCCACCGACCTCGTCGGGGCCTTCGAGTCGCTCGGGCACCGCGCCGCCCGCCACCGCGGGCTGCTCGCCGAGCACCACCCCGTCAAGTCGACGCTTCGGCGGCTGCACCTCGTCCGCCAGCCCGACAGCGCGTTCATCACCACCGCCTACCTGCTCGGCGGGTACGCGGTGGACGCCGCCCTGGTGCGTCTCTTCCCGCCCCAGCCCGACACGATCCTGGTCCAGGACGGCTACGTGGACCGCACGGTCGCGTTCGGGATGGCGGGCGGACCGTACGTCGCGGCCGCCCTCGCGCTGCGCTGGCCGCGGCTGTTCGTCCCGTTCGACCTGGCGGTGTACCTGCACGCGCCGGTGGAGGTCCGGGCGGAGCGTATGGCCGGCCGGGCCGACGTGGACGCCGTCGACCGGCGCAGCGTCGAGGACCCCGCGTTCGCCAACCAGTTCACCGCCTACCTGCTCCACGGGATGGCCCGCCGGCACCGGAGGTTGCTGGTCTTCGACACCTCCGAGCACACCCCGCAGGAGATGACCGAGATCGTTGTCGGTGCGGCGCTCGCCAACATGCCGACCGTCTCCGAGTACGGGCGGACCGCGTGAGCGCCCGCAGGTTGGTGGTCGACCCGGAGGTGAGCCGGACCGCCGCGGCCGAGGTTCAGACCCTCCTCGCGGGCCGGGCGCTGGTGAGCATCGAGCGCTTCACCAGCTCCGGCCGCACCGTCTACTCGGGCCCGGCCGCGATGGAGGCCATGCGCCCCGACCTCGCGATCGGTGCCTACCGCGCGTGGGACGCTGCGAGCGCCCGCAGGGTCCTCGCGGGGGAGGAGATCGGCAGGGTGAGGGGCGTCGCCGAACGCCGCTCCTGGGCCGCCCAGGTCGATCAGGCGGCCCGGGCCGCCGTGGCCGAACTCGGGCGGCCCGTCGTCGTCAACGCCTGGTACTCGACCGAGCAGCTCCGGTCGTGGGCCGGTCCCGGGGGCCTGGTCTCCGCGATCGACGCCGACCTGAGGCAGCGCCTGGAGGACAAGGCCGCGTTCGGGCAGATCCTCGCCCTCGCTGGGGTACCCGTGCACGTCCGGCTCCCGGGCGCTCGGGTCGACGGGAAACTGCCCCCGCTCGCGGACCTGCGCCGGCTGGTGTCCTCGGGCAGGGTTGTGGTGCAGTCCGGGGCCGACTCCGGCGGCCGGGGCACGGTGTTCGTGGACAGCGAGGCGGACCTGGAGCGGGCCGCCGCCATGCCGGGCCCCTACCGGGTCACGCCGTTCGTCGTCGCGTGGTCCT
>NZ_JAFLNG010001021.1 GCF_017427025.1 Streptomyces sp. FH025 | reverse complement strand
CCCGCCGGCTTCCGGCGCGGCTGTCGGTGGGGGCCCGGGAGGGCGAGCGATGATGGCGGGGTTGCGGGTCCGGGGTGAGGAGTGTGTGCGGTGGCCGGTGTGGGCGCGGGGCAGGACGTTCCCGTGGTGCTGTCGGTGCTGGGGCGGCCGCCGACGGGGCGCGCGCCCGGGGTGTTGGCGGCGTGCGACGGGTCGGACGGGTCGCTGTGGGCGCTGGACCGGGCGATGACGGAGGCGGAGCTGTTCGGGCTGCCGCTGTACGTGCTGGCCGTGGTGAACCCGGCGCCGGCCGGCTACCCGCCGGGGATGGCGGAGCTGGTGCAGGAGAGCGTGGAGACGCTGGTCGAGAGCATGGCGGACGGGCTGCGCCGGGCGGTGGCCACCGTGCTGCGGCAGCGGGCGCGGCCGTTCGCGGGGGAGATGTCGCTGCACGTGGTGCTGGGCAACGTGATCGAGGTGCTGCTGGAGGCCTCGGCCCGGCAGCACACCCTGGTGGTCGGCGCCCGGGGCAACGGGGGCTTCGCCCGTCTGCTGCTGGGTTCGGTGAGCTCGGCGGCCGTGCACCACGCGGCCTGCCCCGTCCTGGTGGTCCCCGCCCCGCCGGAGCCGTGACGGAGCCGTACGGAGTCGTATGGAGCCGTACGGAGTCGTACGGAGCAGGGATGTGTGGGCGGTGTCGGGAATGTACCGAGATGGTTCATCGTTCACCTATCCGCCAATCCGGTACACCGACGACACGACGCCCCCTGGAGTCCCCCCGCATGAAGGTCGAGATCTGGTCCGACATCGCCTGCCCCTGGTGCTACATCGGCAAGCGCCGCTTCGAGCAGGCCCTGGCGGAGTTCCCCGGCAAGGAGGGTGTCGAGGTCGTCTACCGCCCGTACCAGCTGGTCCCGGACGCCCCCGCGACGGCGAGCCCGCACCGCGCCTGGCTGGCCGAGCGCTACGGCCCGCAGTCGGTGGCGATGGACGCGCGGGTGGCCGAGCTGGGCCTGGCCGAGGGCATCACGTACGACTTCGACGCCGCCCTGCACGCCAACACCTTCCTGGGCCACCGCCTGCTGCACCTCGCCGAGTCCGAGTACGGCGCCGAGGTGCAGGGCCGCCTCAAGGAGGCGCTGCTGAAGGCGCACTTCACCGACGGCGTGGACGTCGGCGACCGCGCCGCGCTGGCCGACGTCGCCGTGGCGGCGGGTCTGGACCGGGACCGGGTGGCGGCCTACCTGGCGGGCGACGAGGGCGCCGCCGAGGTCCGCGCCCAGCTGGCCGAGGGCCGGGAGCTGGGCATCAACGCCGTTCCGACCTTCGTGTTCGAGGGCAAGTGGGCGGTCCAGGGCGGCCAGGACGCCGAGACCTTCCGCAAGGTGCTGGAGCAGGTCGCCGCCGAGATCGGCGAGCGCCGGCCGGCCCCGGTGCCGGTCGCCCCGGCCGGGGAGGCCTGCGCGGACGGCTCCTGCGCCATCTGACGCCGGACGACGGTCGGACGAGGGTCAGAGGACGGCCGGGCGCCGGACGGCGCCGACCCGCCCGGGGCCCGTTCCGGGAGCTCTCAGGAGCACCTGAAGCGGGCCTCGGCCCAGTCCGCGACGTTCAACGCCGACCAGATCCCGTTCACCGGCGTGACGACCAGCCGGATCGACTTCTGCCCGGCCAGCGGCACGTGCACCGGCACCGCGTCGTCCCCGACGGACAGCGTGCGGGAGTGCCACAGGGTGTTGCCGTCGCCGTCCTGGACGGAGAAGACCACCCCGCCGGGCGTGATCGTGGCGTCGTCCACCCCGGCGACCGCGTCGAAGGACGTGCAGCTGCGGTTGAGGTCGATCAGCGTGGTCGCGGGCGCGTGCACGGTGAGGGCGTGCGTGTGGCGCTCGCCGCCGATCCACGCGTCGTCGCGCTGCCAGAACTTGTCGCTGCCCTTCTGCCGGATGCTCGGCTCGGGCGGCGGCACCCGGTTGTTGCCGGGCTTGAGCACGGGCA
>NZ_JAFLNG010001020.1 GCF_017427025.1 Streptomyces sp. FH025 | reverse complement strand
ACGACCAGCTCGACCGGGATGTTGCCCCGGGTGGCGCGGGAGTACGGGCACACCTCGTGGGCCTGCTTGACCAGCGCCTCGCCGGTCTCGCCCGCGAGCGACTCGGGCAGCTCGACGCGGAGCACGACGGCCAGGCCGAAGCCGGCGTCGTCCTTGCCGATGGACACCTCGGCGGTGACCGAAGCCTCGCCGGTGTCCACCCCGGCCTGTCGGCCGACCAGGCCGAGGGCGCTGGCGAAGCAGGCGGCGTAGCCGGCCGCGAACAGCTGCTCGGGGTTGGTGCCCTGGCCGTCGCCGCCGAGCGCGGGCGGCATCGCGAGGGCGAGGTCCAGTCGGCCGTCGGAGCTGACGGCGCGGCCCTCGCGGCCGTTGGCGGTGGCGGCTGCGGTGTAGATCGCGTCCATGAGGGGTGTCCCTTCGTGCTGGTGGCGCGCCGACGGCGCGGCCGGTGGTGGTTCGGCGGCCGCTGGGGCCGCCTCGGGAGTGCTTCGGGCTGCTCGATAAGTAGAGCACGCAATTCAATTGCGCACAACTTAATCGCGCGAGGGTGGTCGGTACCATGGGCCCATGACCACGCTCCCGGGCATGGCGGACGAGGAACTGCTCCGCCTCGACCAGCAGATCTGCTTCTCGCTCAACGCGGCCTCGCGCGCCTTCGGCGGCGTCTACCGGGTCCTGCTCCGGGACCTCGGGCTCACCTACCCGCAGTACCTGGTCATGCTGGTGCTCTGGGAGGACGGCGAGCTCCCGGTCAAGCGGATCGGTGAGCGCCTGCGGCTCGACTCCGGCACCCTCTCCCCGCTGCTCAAGCGGCTGGAGGCGGCCGGGCTGGTGCGTCGGGAGCGCAGCCCGGAGGACGAGCGGTCGGTCACCGTCAGCCTCACCCCCGAGGGGTCGGCGCTGCGCGAGCGGGCCGGGCAGGTCCCGCGTCGACTGCTCGCGGCGACCGGGCTGCCGGTCGAGGACCTGGCCGCGCTGCGCACGCTGCTGGAGCGGGTGACCGTCGCGCTGGACGGCGCGGCGGTGGAGCCCGCGCCGTAGGGCCCGTCCCCCGGGTCCTGCCGGGTCCGCGCGGAACCCGGGAGGCGCGCCCCGGGCCTGTCAAGTGGGGCGGCCCGGGCGGTGTGATCTGAGTCACGTCGCGTCGGCCCGGTGCTGGTTCACGCGCCTGAAGCAGCAGGTCAGCGGCCCTGCTCGAAAGTGAACGGAAACGGTCGCCAATTGTCCGCCCGATCCGGTCAACAACCCGCGCCTCCCGGACGGTTACACCACGAGCCCCAAGGGGCCGTCGGCGTGCCACCCGGTGGGCCGGCCAGCTGACCCAGGAAGAGGGGGCGCGTGTGAACAATCCCGTGCCGGGCGAGGAGCGGAGCCTACGGGCGAACCCGCTCGACGACCTGCCGGCCGACTTCGAGGCCTTCTTCACCCGCGAGAACTCCGGCTACCTCCGCTACGCCCAGCAGCGGCTGCGCCACCGCGAGGACGCCCAGGACGCCGTGCAGAACGCCGGCACCACGCTGTACCGGAACTGGCGCCGGGCCCTGGCCAGCGAGGACCCGCAGGCCTTCGCCTTCAAGATCGTCAAGGACGCGGTCGTGGACGTCCTGCGCGAACGGCGCCGCGCCGAGCGCAAGCGGCTGCGGGTGATCGCCCAGCGCCGCCCCGACACCAGCCACGACGAGCTCGACGAACTCGCCGAGCTGGACGCCCTGGACTGGGCGATGGACGAACTCGCGCGCGCCGCGCCGGTCCAGGCCGACGTGGTCCGGCTGCGCCAGGCGGGCCTGTCGTACCCCGACATCGGCCGGGCGCTCGGCATCGCCCACACCACCGCCCGGACCTACTACAGCCTCGGCCGGCGCCACCTGGAGTACCTGCTGGAGCACCCGGACGACGGGCGGGCGACATGACGGTCACCGAGCTGCTGCGCGCGCACGCCGCCGAACTGGAGCGGGAGTTCCGCGACCACGACCCGGCGGC
>NZ_JAFLNG010000102.1 GCF_017427025.1 Streptomyces sp. FH025 | reverse complement strand
GAGGTGCCCAGTCCGGTGGGCCCGCGCAGGATCCGCTCGATCGCCGGGGAGCTCATGAGCCCACCCCCGGGGCGGGGGCGGGCGCCGTGTCCGTTCCGATGCGCAGGGGCATGGAGCCTCCTCTGAGAAGGATCGCACGATATGACGGGCCGTCATGTCGCCCGCCGCGAAGGGGAAGTCCACGTCACGGGCCCCGTCTCGCTCGGTCCCCAACCGTAGGCGCGAAAGCGCGTTCCGGAACGCAACGGACGATCTTCTACACCCGATAGGGTGAACGTTCAGGCCGACGGCGTTTGGCCGCGCCCCTGTCGTGCATCGGCTCGCCCGCGCCCCGCGTCAACCCGGCGACGACCGCCCGTGTCCGCCCGGAGCGCCCGCACACCAGCGTGCCCCCACGTCCGCGCGGCCGGTCGCGGCCCCGCGCGTAAGGGGGACGAGAATGGGCGGGGCGCCGTGAGAGGAACGGAGCCAGGAAGGAAGACCAGCCCAATGGAGAGCCAGGCCCGCAACCGCACCGCACTCGTCGAGGACCTCATGGAGCGCTTCCCCGACGTGCCCCGGGAGGCGGTGATCAAGGAGGACCTGCTGCGCGGCGGCATGGCCTTCGACGAGTCGGCCCTCAGCGGCAGCGCCGACGGGGGCGGCGAGGTGAAACCGAAGTCGTACTTCATCTTCTCCTTCGACCACCGCACCCTGCCCGAGCTCGGCGCGGCCGCGCTCAACCGGCCGCCGGAGGAGATCGTGCTGACCGGCGGGCCGTACGGGCTGCGCCGCACGGTGGTGTCGGTGCGGGTCAACCCGGACTCCCCGTACCGGGTCGGCGCGGGCGAGGACGGCGCGCTCGGCCTCTACCTGGACGGCGCGCGGATCGCCGACGTCGGGCTGCCGCCGATGCCGGACTACTACCGGCACACCCTGGCCAACGGGAAGTCGGTGATGGAGGTCGCCCCGACCATCCAGTGGGGTTACCTGATCTACCTCACGGTGTTCCGGGTCTGCCAGTACTTCGGCGCCAAGGAGGAGTGCCAGTACTGCGACATCAACCACAACTGGCGCCAGCACAAGGCCGCCGGCCGCCCGTACACCGGGGTCAAGCCGGTCGAGGAGGTGCTGGAGGCGCTGGAGCTGATCGACCGCCACGACACCGCCCGCGCCTCCCAGGCGTACACCCTCACCGGCGGCGCGATCACCTCGAAGGTCGGCGGCCGCGACGAGGCCGACTTCTACGGGCAGTACGCCAAGGCCATCGAGGAGCGCTTCCCCGGCCGCTGGATCGGCAAGGTGGTGGCGCAGGCGCTTCCGCGCGAGGACGTCCAGCGCTTCCACGACTACGGCGTGCGGATCTACCACCCCAACTTCGAGGTGTGGGACAAGCGGCTGTTCGAGCTCTACTGCCCCGGCAAGGAGCGCTACGTCGGCCGGGACGAGTGGCACCGCCGGATCCTCGACTCCACCGAGGTGTTCGGCCCGGAGAACGTGATCCCCAACTTCGTCGCGGGCGTGGAGATGGCCGAGCCCTTCGGCTTCACCACCGTCGACGAGGCGATCGCCTCCACCCGGGAAGGCCTGCGCTTCTTCATGTCGCACGGCGTCGTCCCGCGCTTCACCACCTGGTGCCCCGAGCCCACCACCCCGCTCGGCAAGGCCAACCCTCAGGGCGCGCCGCTGGAGTACCACATCCGGCTGCTGCAGACCTACCGGGCGACGCTCGAGGAATTCGGCCTCGCCTCCCCGCCCGGCTACGGCCCGGCCGGGCCCGGCAAGGCGGTCTTCTCGGTCAGCTCCTTCATGGACTCGCTGCCCGGGTGAGTCAGCGCCCGGCGGCCCGGCCCATGGTGGCCGGGCCGCCGCAGTGCCGGCTCAGCGCGTACCGACATCCAGCGTCCAGTAGTGCTGGTAGTCGGTGCTGCCCAGCGGTCGGGCCTGGTGGAAGTAGCCCACGCCGGCTTCCAGGGCCGTGCAGTTGAGGATGAGGTTGCGGTGCTGCCAGTGCAGTGCCGAGTCCTTCTGCATCCAGAACTCCACTGCCTGAGCGGGATCGGGGGGAGGCTCGGGCTGCCCCTCCTGGAAGAAGACGTTCTCCCCACGGAAACCGAGGTAGCCCGCGACGTACATGGGTTCGCCGATTTCCCACACCAGTTTCCCGTCAGGCCCTCGATGCATGTTCGTGTCCGCCAGGACCTGGGCGTTGGGAAGGGTGGACAGGTAACTGCTGTGGGCGTAGGCGATGTCCCTGAGCTGCTGGGAGAACTGGAAGGGGTTGGAGCAGGCGGTCATCTTCGCTTCTCCCAGCGGATCCGGCTCAAGGAGGGGATACAGCTCCGGGTGCGTCCGCGCGCGGTTGACCAGATCGAAGAGCTCTTGCTCCAGCGGATCCGTCGTGGGGCCGGCGCCCGAGGTGATCTGTCCGATCCTGCCGCCGAAGTACTCGGTGAACCACAGGTTCCCATCCGGTCCGGACGCGATGCCGAACGGGTGGCCGTCCACGGTGGGCAGGGGGAATTCGGCGACGGTTCCCGTCGGAGTGATCCGCCCGATCCGGCTGCCGGTGGACTCGGTGAACCACAGGTTCCCGTCGGCCCCGGACGCGATGGTGTACGGGGCACTGTCCGGGTTGGGCAGGGGGAATTCGGCGACGGACCCCGCCGGAGTGATCCGCCCGATCCGGTTGCCCCTGGACTCGGTGAACCACAGGTTCCCGTCCGGGGCGGCCACGATGCCGGTCGGCCCGCTGCCGGGGGTCGGCACGGGGAATTCGGTGACGGACCCCGCCGGAGTGATCCGCCCGATGTTGCCACCCCAGTACTCGGTGAACCACACGTTCCCGTCCGGCCCCGCCGTGATCCCCAGCGGGCGGCTTCCCTCGGTGGGCAAGGGGAATTCGGTGATGGTCCCGCCCGGAGTGATGCGCCCGACCTTGCCGTCCCAGTACTCGGTGAACCACAGATTGCCGTCGGGCCCGGCCGCGATGCCGAACGGGAAGGCCTCCGAATGCGGCACGGCGAATTCGGTGATGTTCCCGGCCGGAGTGATGCGCCCGACCTGACCGCCGAAGTACTCGGTGAACCACAGGTTCCCGTCCGGCCCGGCCGCGATGCCGAACGGGAGGCTGACCGCGGTGGGCAGGGGGAATTCGGTGACGGATCCCGTCGAGGTGATCTGCCCGATCCGGCTGCCGGTGGACTCGGTGAACCACACGTTGCCGTCCGGCCCGGCCGTGATCCCGAGCGGATGGCTGTTCTGCACGGGCAGGGGGTATTCGGTGACGGACCCGTCCGGGGTGACCTGCCCGATCACACCGTTGTCGTACTCGGTGAACCACAGGTTCCCGTCCGGCCCCACGACGATCCCGGTCGGCCCGCTGTCCACGGGGGGCAGGGGGAATTCGGTGACGGACCCGTCCGGAGTGATCCGCCCGACCTTGCCGCCGAGGTACTCGGTGAACCACAGGTTCCCGTCCGGCCCCGCCACGATCCCGGAGGGCTGGCTGCCCGCGGTGAGCACGGGGTGCTCGGTGATCTCCCCGCCCAGGGTGATCCGTCCGATCTGGTTGCCGGCGCCCTCGACGAACCACAGGCTGCCGTCGGGCCCGGCCGCGATGTCCCACGGGGAGCTGTTCGAGCTGGGAATGGGGTGTTCTGTGATGTTCCCGCTCGGGGTGATCCGTCCGATCTGGTTACCGGTGGACTCGACGAACCACACGTTCCCGTCCGGCCCGGCCGTGATCCCGGTCGGCCCGCTGCCCGCGTCGGTCAGCGGGTGTTCGGTGATGGCCCCGTCCGGGGTGATCTGCCCGATCACACCGGTGTTGTACTCGGCGAACCACAGATTGCCGTCCGGCCCGGCCGTGATGCCCCACGGGAAGCTGTTCGGGCTGGGGATGCGGTATTCGGTGATGGCTCCGGCCGGGGTGATCCGGCCTATCATGCCGCTGTCGTACTCGGTGAACCACAGGTTGCCGTCCGGGCCGGCCGTGATGCCCGTCGGCCCGCCGTCCGGGGTGGGCAAGGGGAATTCGGTGATGGCTCCGCCCGGGGTGATCTGCCCGACCAGTCCCCTGTCGTACTCGGTGAACCACAGATTGCCGTCGGGCCCGGCCGCGACGTCCCAGGGGTAGGGCGAGCTGCCCGGGGTGGACAGGGCGTATTCGGTGACGACCCCGGGGAGGGCTGCGGCCGACGCACCTGCCCGGAGGGAACCCGGCGGACGACCTCGACGAAGGCCACGCAGGCTGAAGGGTGTGGGTGTGGGCATGGGAAGACCTCATCCGCGTTCAACGCGGCACCGGCCCCGGTACAGGGGCGCCGCCGCAGCGTGGTGGCCGAGCCGGGCTCGGTGCTGAACGACGGCGCCGACCTGAGATGAGCCGTTCGTGATCGCATCCCCTGCAGGCACCGTGTGCGACCAGCACGGCTGGGGTTCGAGACACCCGAACCGTTTCCACGTTCAGCCTGTTACCCCGTGTGGGTGATCGCAACTTGCGCGGTCACCGGCGGGGGCTCACGGAATGTCACGCTTCAGCGGGCGGACGGTGAGGATCTGCTCGGCCCGCCCCACCGGCCCGTGGACGTCGTGCAGCACGGTGCTGGTGACGCCGAGCCCGGTCGGGCCGAAGCTGACGCTGGTGTCCAGGCCGGTCCAGGGGCCCTCGGGGCGGCGGTGGAAGTGGATCGTCAGGTCGGTGTTGGGGAACATCCACTCGCCGGGCTCCTGCCGGACGGCGATGCCGTTGGCGGTGTCGACCAGGGCGATGAAGGCGGTGTGCGGGCTGCTGGGCTCCCCCGCGACCACCTCCAGCGGGGTGGAGAGCCAGGCGGCGGAGCGGCCGGGGGCGGTGAACCGGCGGCGGACGTCGACCGAGGCGATGTAGCCGCCGGGCCACGGCCCGCTCATGTCCCACGGCTCGAACTCCTCCGGCGCGGGCAGCGGTTGGTCGAAGGTCCCGGCGACGGCGGAGGTGTCCAGCTGGGCCAGGAACCAGGCGCGCGCCCGGACCACCGCGCGGTCGGCGATCGAGACGACGGCCTCCACCAGCTCGATGGTGCGGCCGGGCCGGACGGTCTCCACCGTGATCTCGCACTCGTCCAGGGCGATCAGGCCCAGTATGTCGTAGCTGATCCGGGCCAGCGCCAGGCCGTCGGCGGAGCGGTCGGCCCGGTGCCGGTCGATCGCGTGGGAGATCAGGCCGCCCAGCGGGCTGAAGTGCTGCTCGTCGGGGTGCCAGGCGCCCTGGGCGTGGAGGGTCGGCTTGTAACGGTGCTCGCCGGTGCGCTGGTAGTAGCTGTCGGGCGCGGCGGTGGGGGTGGTCAAGGTGCGCTTCTCCTCGGGCCGGATCGCGGGGTGCCGGACGGGCGCCGCAGGACCGCCGGCGTCCGCGATCACGATCGTAGGAGGCCGAACGGCCCCGGAGGCTGTGATGCGCCCCACACCACCCCCGACGCCTTCTAGTGCGCGACGAGCGGGTAGTGGTCGGAGAGGTCGGTGTAGGTGTAGCTCTTGCCCCAGCTGCTCACCGTCCAGGGCGCGCTGTGCACCCGCAGGACCTGGTTGGTGTACTGCTGCGGGCGGGCGTGGTCGGCGCGGTAGAGGACGTAGTCGAGGTCCTCCTTGGGATCGCCGGGGTAGCGGTAGGCCGCGACGGAGTTGTCGGCGGTGTCGAAGGAGTACGGCCAGCCGGTGCGGGCGGCGGCCGGGGCGAGGTTGCCGTTGTCCAGCAGGGCCTGGTACTCGGAGCCGTGAGAGTCGATGTTGAGGTCCCCGGCGACCACGATCGGCTCGTCCGCCGGGATCCGCTTGGCGTCCAGGAAGGCCCGCATGGCGCCGAGTTGCTTGACCCGGATCGCCGCCGCCTGGCCGCTGGAGCAGCCGGAGTCGGTGGACTGCAGGTGGGTGCCGACGACGTGGGTGCGGCGGCCGTTGACGTCCAGCACCGCGTAGGCGAAGCCCTTGTTGGACCACCAGTCCGAGCCGCAGGCGTCCTTGTAGACGTACTGCTCCTTGCGCAGGATCGGCCACCGGCTGAGCAGGGTGACCCCGCCGTCCTCGGGGGTGGCGGAGCTGTAGCTGCCGGAGGTGGCGTCCCAGCCGCCGGTGGAGCGGCCGACCACGGGGGTGTGGTACGGGTAGGCGGCCGAGGCCTTGGCGGTCAGCGCGTCGGAGGCGGCGTTGTCGAAGGCCTCCTCCAGCACGACCACGTCGTGGCCCTGGAAGAAGTCGGCCGAGGCGATCGCCTGCGCGCGGTACTGCTGGCCCCAGTTGGGGTAGAGCGAGGTGCTCATCAGGAAGACGTTGTAGGTCAGGACGTCCAGCGGCGGCGCGGTGACGGGCGCGCTCTCGGCCGCGGCCGGGGTGGTGCCGAGGGCGGCGAGCACGGTGGCGGCGGCACCGGCGGCGAGGGCGCGGCGCAGGGACGGCAGGGGCATCGAGGCTCCGTGGGAGGAGGGTCGCGGACCCGACTGGTCGCGGGGTGTTGTGTATCCAACTCGGGGGCCGGCACGGCTCGCAAGACTTCGGGCGAGCATTCGGTGAACTCGTTCGGAACAGAACTACCCACCGGTAGCGGGGCGCTTCGACCGCACATGACGGCCGGTCACCGGACCGGCGCCGTCCCGTACCCTGCCGCGCCCCGCAAAAGGGCCGATAAGATGACCACCGGTGTGCCGGGAAGTCTGGTCGGCTCGGGGGACGACCGTGGCGTTCGGGCCGCGGCGACCCCGCAGGTAGCGATGGGTCTTTTCTGCCGATGCACGCCGTGGGGATCGTTCTCGTCCTGGTCGTCCTGGCCACCAGCGTGGCCACCTTCGCCCGGCGATGGCGGGTGCCCGCGCCCTCCCTGCTGGTGCTGGTCGGACTCGGCGTCGCGCTCGTCCCCGGGGTGCCCGCGCTGCACGTGCCGCCGCAGATCATCGGCGCGGTGGTCCTGCCGCCGCTGCTCCACTCCTCCGCCGAGGAGCTGTCACTGCGTGACCTCCGGGCTGTCTGGCGGCCGGTGACCGTCCTGTCCTTCGGACTGGTCTTCGCCTCCGCCGCGGCCGTGGGCTTCGTCGCCGTCGCCGTCGCCGGGCTGCCGCCCGCGATGGCCTTCGTGCTCGGCGCGGTGCTCTCCAGCACCGACCCGGTCGCCGTCACCGCGCTCGGCCGTCGACTCGCGCTGCCCGGGCGGGTCCAGGTGCTGGTCCAGGCGGAGAGCCTGTTCAACGACGCCACCTCGCTCGTGCTGTTCAAGGTCGCCGTCGGCGTCGCCGTCGCGGTCGGCGGCACCGTCGACCTCCCGGCCGCGGGCGGCGAACTGGTGCTGCTCGGCGGGGGCGGCAGCGTGGTCGGCGCGACCGTCGCCGGGCTGGTCTGGCTGCTGCGCCGGCGCACCACGGACCCCGTGCTGGAGACGGTGATAGCGCTGGTCACCCCGTACGCGGCGTACGTGCTGGCGGAGTCCGCGCACACCTCGGGCGTCACCTCGGTGGTGGTCGCCGGGGTGCTGCTCGGCCGCTCCGGACACCGGCTCACCGACGCGCACATCCGGCTCCAACTGCACGCCGTGTACGCGGTGGTGGTGTTCCTGCTGGAGAGCGTGGTCTTCTCCGTGGTCGGGCTCGAACTGCCCACCCTGGTCCGGGAGCTACCGGCCGGCACCGGCTGGTGGCCGCTCCAGGCGCTGGCGCTGGCGGCGGTGCTGATCGCCGTCCGGGTGCTGTGGACGCTGCCGCTGACCCGCGCGGTCAAGCCCAGCCGGGGCCGGCTGTCCTGGCGGGTCGCCGGGGTGGTCACCTGGGCCGGCACCCGGGGCGTCATGCCGCTGGCCGCCGCGCTGTCCATCCCGCTGCTCACCGAGGACGGCGGCGGAATCCCCGGGCGGCCGCTGGTGCTGGTGCTCACCACCTCGGTCGTGGTGCTCACCCTGGTCGTCCAGGGGCTCACCCTGGCCGCCGTGGTCAACCGTTCCGGGCTCGCCCTCGAACCCGAGCACACCGCCCGGGAGGAGGAGGACGCCCGTGACGAGCTCAACCGGGCGGCCCTCGACCACGTCGAGGGCCTCGCCGAGCTGGAGGCCGTACCGGACACCGCCCTGGACCGGGTCCGCCGCGGTCTGACCGCCCGGCTCGACCGCACCCCCGAGACCCCCGACGGCACCACCTCCGACGACGCCTACCGGCAGCTGCGCCAGGAACTGATAGCCGTGCAGAACACCAGGCTGCACCGCCTCTACGAGGAGCACCGGATCAGCGACACCACGCTCCGGGTGCTCCAGCGCGACCTCGACCTGGAGCAGGCCGCGCTGGGCCGGAACTGACCGGCGCGGGCGACCGCTTGGGGTCAGAACACCTGCACCAGCAGGCCGAACGCGACCAGCCCGCAGACCATTGCGGACGCCACCAGCCCCACCGGGCCCGGGGGCGGCGGGAGTCGTTCCACCGGGTGGACGGCGACGGCACGCCCCGGGCGGGAGGGGCGGTAGAGCACGGTGGCCTCGTCGCCGACCTGGTAGTAGCCGCCCCCGGGGCGTTCCTCGCGGTGCACCAGTTCGGCGGTGCCCCCGTCCGGCAGCCCGTACTCGATCGTCGGACGCCCGCACGCGGGAAGCGCTCCAGGGCGGAAGCTGAGCCGGATCCGGCCGGACGTGCACCCGGGCGGCGAGGAGGAGCCGTACCGGGTGCTCCTCCCGCCGCCGACCGCCGATCTGCCGACCCTTCCACCTGCCGTGGTGATCATGTGAAACCGCTTGGTACGGCGGCTGGTTGAGGGCATAGGGTGCGAGCCGTGAACGAACTGATCTTCCGAGGGAAGGATCTGTACCGTCCTTCCTGGGTGAACCTGTCCATACCGATCGTCATGCTGGTGGTTGTGGCGGTCTTCTCCGCCATCCGCTTCGGCCTGGTGGTGACCGCCTGGTCCGCCCTGGGACTCGTCGTGTTCCTCGCCCCCTTCTTCGTCCTCAGTCTGCGCGCCTGGAGCCGGGTCGGGCGCGACGGCGTCACCATCTGCTGGGGGTTCGGACGGCGCGGCCGCACCTACCCCTGGTCCGAGGTCCAGTGGATCGACGTACGGGAGCTCAGGGGCAACGGCACCAGCTCCTACGCGGTCCGGCTCTTCCTGACCGGCGGGCGGCGGCGCTCGCTCCCGGGGCTTCAGACCAGCACGATGTACCCGATCGAGGAGTTCGAGGTGCACTTCCAGCGGGTCCTCGACTGGTGGGAGGCGAGCACCCACGAGTCCCAGCGGATCCGGCCGGGCAAGCAGGCCCGGGACCGGTTCACCCCCAGGGTCGCCGGCGCCCTGCTCGCCGTGGTCATCGTGGTCGTCGTCTACTTCGTCTTCGCCGCCCGGCAGTAGGCCGGTGGGCGGTCGGGCAATCTGGGAGGTGTGCGCGCGGTACGGTGCTCGTGAGGATGGACCTCCGTCCGTCCTTCAGAGCCGAGGGAGTGCACCGTGCCGCACATCACCATCGACAACGAACTTCCCGGAATCAGCGGCCTGTTGGCGCAGCGTCCGGACACCGCCGTCCCGCTGGGGATGCTCGCCGACGCGCTGCTGAAGGCCCCGGCCCCGATGAGCCGGGGCGAGCGCGAGCTGGTCGCCGCCTACGTGTCCTCGCTCAACGGCACCCGCTTCTGCACGGGTGCCCACAGTGCCTTCGCCGCAGCGCAGTTGGACGGCGGCGAGGAGCTGGTGGAGGCGGCCCTGGCCGACCCCGGGACCGCTCCGCTCACGGACCGGATGCGGGCTCTGCTGCGGATCGCGGCCGAGGTGCGGGGTCAAGTCGGGCCGGTCTCCCGGGAGGCGGTGGAGGCCGCCCGGGCGGCCGGTGCCGGTGACGTCGAGATCCATGACACCGTGCTGATCGCCGCCGCGTTCTGCATGTACAACCGCTACGTCGACGGCCTGGCCACCGAGCTGCCCGAGGATCCGGGCTTCTACGCCAAGGGGGCGCAGCGGATCGTCGAATCCGGCTACGGCCGGGGGAACTGAGGGTCCGCGGAGCCGAGGGGCGTCGACAGGGCACGACGGAAGAAGCGGCCGACCGGCTGCCCGGCCAGGATGTCAGCGGTCGAGCACCGGACCCTCGCCGAAGGAAGACGCCGCCATGAGCACCTACGCGTCGGGCCAGCCGAACACGCTGGCCGAACACGCCCCGCGCCGCCCCTCCTCCCCCACCTCACTGTTCGTCACCGGCGACTTCCCCCGTCGCCGTTGGCTCACCGCGCTACTCGGCGCCGTCGGCGGCCTGCTGCTGGCGTACGCCTGGAACGCGAAGCTGGTCGACGACGAGATCGGCTTCAGCAGCGCCGACGCCCTGCTCGGGCACGACGCCCACGCCACGCCGATCGCCGGGGTGGCCTCCGGCATCGTGTTCGCCTTCGTCTCCGGGCTGGCCGGGTCGTTCACCGCCTGCAACATCGCGGCGTTCGGCGCGGTCGGCCCGCTGGTCGGGCAGGCGCCGTCGCTGCGCGGCCGGTTCCTGCACCTCGCCAGGCCGCTGGGCTGGATCTTCGCGGGCATGGCGCCGGTCTCGGCCGCCTACGGCGCCCTGGTCGGCATCGTCGGTACGCACATGCCGCAGTTCTCCACGGCCGCGGGCAAGGGCCTGTCGCCCCGGGCGATCCAGTCGATGGCGACCTTCGGCCTGATCGGACTGGTGATGATCGTGCTCGGCCTGGCCGCCGTCGGTCTGATCAGGGACCCACTGGCCGGGATCTCGCGCCGCTTCCCGAACGCGCCGCTGGTGCTGGTCGGCGTGTTGATCGGCGGCTTCCTGGTGGGCCGGCCGTACCCGCTCTTCCGGGACCTCTTCCGGCACGCCGCCAACACCCACAACCCGCTCTACGGCGCCGGGGCGTTCGTCCTCCAGTCGGTCGGCAACACCGCCGTGATGGCGCTGCTGTTCCTCCTGCTCTCCTCCCGACCGGGCGAGCGGCTGCGGCGCCTGCTGTCGGCACGGCCCGGCCGGATCAGTGTGGTGACCGCCGCGGCCTTCCTGGTCGCCGGGGTCTTCACCGTCGTGTACTGGGACGTCCGGATGCTGGCCAGGCTCGGCTACCTCTGGTTCCCGTCCTCCCCCTGGGGGTGACCCACGCCGTGCCGCGGCCCCGGCTCCCCGATGGAGGGGCCGGGGCCGCGGCGGTTCGGTGCGGGCCTCGGGTCAGCGCCGGCCGGGCTGGGCCGGGTAGTCGGGCTGGCCCGGGTACGGCACGTGCGGGACCTGCGCCGGGTAGGGCTGGCCCTGCGGCGGCACCTGGGCGCCTGGCTGCTGCGGGTACGGCTGGGCGGGCGGAGCCGGGTAGGCCTGAGGGGCCGGGTACGGGTTGCCCTGCGGGTACGGCTGCTGCTGCGGGTACGGCTGGGCGGCCTGCGGCGCCGGGTAACCCTGGGGCGCCGGGTACAGGTTGCCCTGCGGCGCCGGGTACCCCTGCTGCTGCGGGATCAGCGGCTGGCCCGGCATCGACTGGCCGGGCGCCGGGTACGGGTTGCCCTGCGGCGCGGTCTCGAAGGGCTGCGAGCTCGGGTCGATCGACCCGGGCGGGAAGGCCGCGCTCAGCTGGTCCATCTCGGCGCGCCAGATCCGGTGGATGTTCAGGCGTACCGGCTTGGCGTCGCCCGGCATCTGGAGGTACATCGAGCTCCAGACGCTGGCCCGCTTGACCCGGCTCACCGCGAAGGCGTGCCGCGGGTAGACCGCGACCACGTCGCCGGGGCGGTTGGTCCAGCGGCTGGCCGAGTTGACCACCACGTGGCTGTTGGTGAGCGTCAGGAAGTAGTACCTGCGGGTCAGCACGATGATCAGGCCGAGTAGCGGAATCTCGCCGAACGCCGCGGCCAGCCACGGGCTGGGGCCGCTCTCCGCGTGCACGCAGGCGATGAAGGTGTCCCCGGGGGGAGCCACCTGCGAGAGCTTCTCGATGACCTGGGCCTTCTGCTTGGCCCGGAGGAATGCCATGTCCTGTTGTCCTTCTTACCCCGTCATGTCCGCCGGCTCGGTGCGGCGGAAATCGGCTGAGGTTAGCAGGTGGTGAGGAGGCGTCGGGCGGCGCGGCCCCCGGGTGCGACGACGCCCCGCCGAGCCGGAGCTCGACGGGGCGAAGTCGGTCTGCGAACCACCCGACGGGGGCCTGCGCGGAGGGCGTTCAGCCCGGTCGGACAGCCGTCTCCAGGCGCGCCAGCTGCTCGGGCGTGAGCTCCAGCTCTGCGGCCGCCGCGCAGTCCCGGGCGGTCGCGGGGCGCGAGCAGCCGGGGATCGGCAGGACGTGCTCGCCCTGGGCGAGGTGCCAGGCCAGGCAGACCCGGTACGGGCTGACGCCGAGCTCCTCGGCGACCCGGGCGAACTCGCTCTGACTGTCCGTCAACTCGCTAGCGCCGCCCCGACCTCCGAGCGGAGCCCAGGGCAGGAAGGCGATGCCGAGCCGCCCGCACAGCTCCAACTCCACGCGACTGAAAGGCCGTTGGGGAGAGAACTCGTTCTGCACCGAGGCCAGTCCGCCCGGCCCGAGGATCTCCACCGCCTGGAGGATCCGCGCCTCGTCGACGTTGGAGATGCCGACCAGCCGGATCTTGCCCTCCTCGCGCAGCTCCCGCAGCGCGCCCAGCGTCTCCTCGTACGGGACGGCCGGGTCGGGCCGGTGGTGCTGGTAGAGCCCGATCGCCTCGACGCCGAGCGCCGTCAGCGAGTCCTCGCAGGCCCGGCGCAGGTGCGCGCGGCCGCCGTCCAGGCCCCAGCCGCCGTCCGGGGTGCGGGTGTGGCCGCCCTTGGTGGCGACCAGCACCCCGTCGGTGTCGCCACCGCCGTACGTGGCCAGCGCCTTGGCGACGATCCGCTCGTTGTGCCCGTACCGCGCGGTGGGACCGTAGGAGTCAGCGGTGTCGATCAGGGTGACCCCGGCGTCCAGCGCCGCGTGCACGGTGGCGATCGCCTGCCGCTCCGGCGGCACCGGGTCGTGCAGCGAGAACGGCATGGCGCCGAGCCCGATCGCCCCGACCGTCCGACCCCCGACCGTCCGGCCCCCGATCGACCGCTGCCGCATCAGAGGACCGTGATGACGGTGAAGCCCTGCGGCGCGCTCAGCCGGACGGCACCGGTGTGGTCGGTCTCCACCTCGATCGGCAGCCCGGCCACCGTCAGTCCGCTGATCCGCAGCGACTCGTACCCGGCCGGGACCTGGGCGCGCACCCGCACCTGGCGGTTCGGCGCGTCCGCCTCCAGGCCGAGCAGCGCCTGGAGGACGAGGACGGCGGAGGCGGCGGCCCAGGCCTGCGGGCGGCAGGACGCCGGGTACGGGACGGGGCGGTCGTACTGCTCACGCGGGTAGCCGCCGTACAGCTCGGGCAGCCGGTGCTCGAAGGCCGCGGCGGCGCGCACCAGACCGGCGGCCAGCGGCGCCGCGGCCTCGTAGAGTCCGGCGCGGGTCAGGCCGTGCACGGCGATGGCGCTGTCGTGCGGCCACACCGAACCGGTGTGGTAGCCCAGCGGGTTGAAGCCCGCCGTGCCGGCGTCCAGGGTGCGCAGGCCGAAGCCGCTGTCCATGCCGGGGGCGGTGAGCCGCCGGGCGACCAGGGTGCTCTCCTCGGCGTCCAGCACTCCGGTGCCGAGCAGGTGGCCCAGGTTGGAGGCGATCGAGTCGACCGGGCGCTTGTCGCCGTCGAGGGCGACCACCGGGTAGCGGCCCTGCTCGTCCTCGGTCCAGAAGTGGTCGCGGAAGCGCTCGTTCAGCCGCTGCGCCCACTGCCGCCAGTGCTCGGCGCCGGGGCGGCCGAAGGCCTCCAGCAGCTCGGCCGACTTCACGGCCGCCTCGTGGGCGTAGGCCTGGACCTCGCTGAGCGCCATCGGGGCGGTGGCGATCCGGCCGTCGCGGAAGCGGATGCCGTCCGAGGAGTCCTTCCAGCCCTGGTTGGACAGACCCCGGCCGGTGCTGTCCACGTACTCCAGGAAGCCGTCGCCGTCCGCGTCGGCGTACTGCTCCAGCCAGTCGAGGGCGGCCTCGGCGTGCGGCAGCAGCTCCTCCACCTGGTCCTCGGGCAGGCCCCAGCGCCAGGCGTCGTACAGCAGGATGAGCCAGAGCGGGGTGGCGTCGGCGGTGCCGTAGTAGCTGGGCGGCAGGTGGGAGCCGGTGGTGAGGTGCTGCTCGTCGCGGCGGACCTCGTGCAGGATCTTGCCGGGCTGCTCCTCGATCGCCGGGTCGACGGCGCGGCCCTGGCGGCGGGCCAGGGTGCGCAGGGTGCCGGCCGCGAGCTCGGTGCCGAGCGGGAGCATCATCCGGGCCGCCCAGAGCGAGTCGCGGCCGAACAGGGTGAGGAACCAGGGCGCTCCGGCGCCGAGGAAGGCGTCGGCGGGGCGCAGCGGGTCGGTGAGCAGCAGGCCGCGGAGGTCCTGGTGGGAGCGGGCGATCCAGTGCGCGAGGTCGTGTTCGCGGCCGGTCACCTCGGGGGTGTTCCAGGGGGTGGCGTCGGCGGCGGGGGCCGGGAAGAGGTCGCCGTCGCGGTGTTCGGCGGTGCACTCCAGGACGGCCTGCCAGGTCTCGCCGGGGCCCAGTTCGATGTCGTAGCCGAGGGTGCCGGTGGCCGGGTCGAGGTGGTCGGGGGCCGGGGTGAGGGCGAGTACGGCGGTGAGCGGGCCGTGGGTCCAGCGCAGGCCGTCGTCGCCGTCGGCGACGGGCGTCAGCGGGGTTCCGGTGCGGCCGGCCTTGACGGTGTCCATGGCGGCGAAGTCGCTCTCGGCGCGCAGGTCCAGGCGCAGCCGGGCGGTGAGGTCGCCGGCGTTGCGGACGGTGTAGCGCTCGACCAGGCGGCCGGGGTGGAGTTCGCGGCGGCGCTCCAGGGTGGTGGCCGGGTCGGCGGTCCGCTCGGCGAGGCCGCGCAGCACGGTGACGAAGACGGTCTGCCCGTCCTGGCCGTGGGCGGTGGCGACGGGGGCGTTGGGGACGCCGGGGACGCCGACCTCCAGGAGGGAGAGGATCCGGCGGTCGCCGTGGAAGAAGCCGTCGACGCCGCCGGCGAACCGGCCGTCGGGGCGGGAGACGCAGAAGCTCGGAGCGGCCACGGAGAGCCGGGCGTCGTGCAGGAACGGCTGCAGCTCGATCGCTGACATGGTCTGTTCATCCTGTTCTGGGGGCTTGACAGTTGGTTCCACCCGGGCGCAACCTTTCTGCCGTTGGAGCGTTCCAAGACATTAACCCCCCTGATGGGGATGATGGAACCCCGAATTGGAACGCTCCAAGATCTTGTCAATGAAGACAGAACCTAGGATCACCGTCATGCATGCACACTCATCGCCCCGGCCCAGGACAGGGTCCGCCGTGACCCTCGAAATGGTCGCCGCCCGGGCCGGCGTGGGCCGTCAGACGGTGTCCAACGCGATCAACTCGCCCGAGCTGCTGCGCCCGCAGACGCTGGAGCGGGTCCGGCGCGCCATCGACGAGCTCGGCTACCGCCCGCACCGGGCCGCGCAGGCCCTGAAGACCAGGGCCAGCCGGCTGATCGGCTACGGCATCCGCGCCAGCAGCACCGGCGTCCCGACCCCGGTCCTCGACCAGTTCCTGCACTCGCTCTCCGAGGCCGCCGACCGGGCGGGCTACCGGGTGGTGCTGTTCGCCGTCGCCCCCGGGGACGACGAACTCACCAGCTACCAGCAGCTGCTGGACGAGCACGGCGCGGACGGCTTCGTCCTCAGCGGCACCGACCGCGGCGACCGCCGCCAGGGCTGGCTGCACGAGCGCGGCGTCCCGTACGTCGCCTTCGGCCGCACCTGGTCCGGCCGGGACGTCGGCGACTGGGTCGACGTGGACGGCGCCGCCGGGACGTCGGCGGCCGTCCGGCACCTCGCCGGGCTCGGCCACCGCAAGATCGGCTTCCTCGGCTGGCCCAAGGGCTCCGGCGTCGGCGACGACCGCGCCCGCGGCTGGCAGAGCGCGATGCGCGAACTGGGCCTGTCCGTCCGGGGCCGCCGGGCCGAGAGCCCGGACGATCCGGAGAGCGCCGCCGAGGCCGCCGAGCGGCTGCTCGCGACCGGTGTGACCGCGGTCGTGGCCGCCAGCGACACCCTGGCCCTGGGCTGGTACCAGGCGCTGCGGCACGGCGGCCGCACCCCCGGCCCGGACGCGGCCGTCATCGGCTTCGACGACTCGCCGATCGCCCCGCTGCTGTTCCCGTCCCTGTCCAGCCTCGCCCAGCCGCTCGACGCGGTCGGCCGCGAGTGCATGCGACTGCTGCTCGAGCGCCTCGGCGACCGGCAGCGGCCCACCGAGCACGTGCTGCTCG